>JACCQV010000787.1 GCA_013813945.1 Deltaproteobacteria bacterium
CCACGGTAGCTGCGTGGAGCAAGGGCGCCGTGATCTCGACCCTCGCTGCGTTCGGCGGCAGCCCGGTGGCCGTCGACAACCTCCGACGGTTGCGTGCCGCGGGTGCGACCGTTCTCTATGGCACCGACCTCGGCAACACGCGGGATACGGGGCCGAGCGGCGATGAGGTTTCCTTGCTCCGCGACGCGGGCCTCGACGACGCTGCGATCACCGCAGCGATGACGACGGTACCGCTCGCGTACTGGAAGCTGCCGCTCGCCACTCTCGAGCGCGGCAGCGAGGCGACGCTGCTCGTGCTCGAGCGCGACCCACGAACCGACGTCACGGTATTACTCGATCCTCGCGGCGTCTATCTCCGCGGACAGCGGCTACGCTAGAACCTCATCGTGGCTCGCGTCCTCCTCATCCTCTCGCTGATCGCTGCGCTCGCCACGCCGGCGCTCGCGCACCAGAGCTCGATCAAATACACGGACCTTACGGTGGACGGCGCGCGCGTCACCGTCGCGCTGACGATCGCGCCGCCGGACGCGACGGCACCGCTCGGCCTGCCCGACGATGCGCGGCCCTCGATCACCGAGGTGCTCAACTCCGCGGACAAGGTCAGCGCGTACATCGCAACCTGGTTCTCGGTCGCGCTGCCGTCGGGCGCACCGTGCGGTGCCAGTGATCCGAAGGCCGGGCCTGACGCCGACAACAACTTCG
Source organism: Deltaproteobacteria bacterium (assembly GCA_013813945.1). Taxonomy (GTDB): domain Bacteria; phylum Myxococcota_A; class Polyangia; order Haliangiales; family Haliangiaceae; genus JABFXX01. The sequence continues at coordinate 703 of JACCQV010000787.1, forward strand.
TCGTCGTGACGTGGACGATCACGTGCCCCGAGACGATCGACGAGCTCGCGCTCGACTTCAGCCGGTTCTTTGCCGTCGACCAGCGACACGAGGCGATCCTCACCGTGCATGCGCCCGGCAAGCAGGTGGATCCGATCGTCGTGCGCGCGAAGTCGCCGAAGCTCGTGGTCCGTGCGGGCTCGACGTCGTCGGTGATGGACTGGATCGGCTACGGGATGGATCACATCTACGGTGGGCTCGATCACGTGTTCTTCGTGCTCGCGCTGCTGCTCGTCGTGGTGCTCCAGCGCGGCGAGGACCGGAGCTGGCGCGTGCGGACGCCGCTGGCCGCGCTGCGCTCGACCGCTGCCATCGTCACCGCATTCACCGTGGCGCACAGCATCTCTCTCATCGCTGCGGCGCTCGGCTGGATTCACCTGCCCTCGCGGCTCGTCGAGAGCGTGATCGCGGCGTCGATTCTCTACACGGCGGTCGAGAACGTCATCAAGCCCGACGTGCGCTGGCGGTTCGCGCTGACCATCGCGTTCGGTCTCATCCACGGTCTCGGGTTCGCGAGCATGCTCGAGGAGCTGCTGCCGCCGACCAACGTGATCGTGCCCCTGCTGTCCTTCAACGTCGGCGTCGAGCTCGGGCAGCTGACCATCGTGGTGGTCGCGTTGCCGGTGTTCTGGGGGCTTGCCAGGCTCATTGGCGCCGACCGCTACCGGAGGTTCGTCCTCCCCATTGCGGCTACCCCCCTCGTGCTCGTCTCGATCAAGTGGTTGATCGAGCGAGTGTTTGACATCACGACGTTCTCCTTGCTCGGGATGTAGGTCGACCTGCGCGTCCAGGCACCAGCGCGATCCTCTTCACAGGTCCCGTGAGACGGTCGATACTGGACTCACATTGGTAGTTTCCGACCCGGAGCAGCCGATCGTCATCTGCGTCGACGACGATCGAACGAACCTCGACGCGCTCGGCCGCGTGCTGGGCGAACGCTACACGGTGCTGCTCGCTGGCAGCGGCGCCGAGGCGCTCGAGCTCGTGCACGCCAATCCCGACGTGGCGTGTGTGCTCGCGGATCTCCGGATGCCGGGAATCGCTGGACCGGAGCTGCTCGCTCGCGTCGCGGAGCTCCGACCGCAATGCCGGCGCGCGGTGGTCACGGGCTATCCAGAATCCGAGGATCTGATCACCGCGATCAACGCGGGTCACCTCCACTACGTGATCACCAAGCCGTGGAAGGTTCAGGACCTCGTCCAGATTGTCGACCAGCTCCTCCGCACGTTTCGACTGGAGCGCGACAACCACCGCTTGCTCGGCGAGCTCAGCCAGGCGAACACCCAACTTCGCGATCACGAGCAAGTGCTCGAGGCCCAGCTCGAGGTTCGCGGTCGCGAGATCTCGGCGGCGACGGAGCAGCTCGCGCAGATGGGCCATCAGCTCGATGCGCTCACGCTGCGTGATGGTCTGACCGGCCTGTACACGCACCGCGCGTTCCAGGAGCGCCTGCGCGAGGAGATCGGGCGCGCGCTGCGCTACGGCCAGCCGATGTCGCTGCTGATCTGTGACATCGACGGGTTCGCGAGCGTCAACTATGACCTCGGCTACCAGATCGGCGATGACATCCTGCGCCGACTCGCCGTCGTCCTGCAGGAGGACGATTCGCCGGACCGCGTACGATCGTCGGACGTGGTCGCGCGCTACTCCGGCGAGGAGTTCGTGCTGCTTCTCCCCGAGACCGCAAAGACAGGTGCGCTGACCAAGGCTGCACGCCTCCGCGATGCAGTCGGCGCCGCCGAGATGCCGGGCGGTCGCATGCTGACGATGTCGATCGGCGTGGCGTGCCTTCCCGACGACGCCGCAGACCCCGAGGGTCTGTTGACCGCTGCCGAGTCGGCGCTGCGCAGTGCAAAGCGCGGCGGTCTCGGTCGCGTGCAGTTCTTCTCGGGCGACACGCCGGGCGAGGGCCCGCGGTCTCGTCCGTTCGGCAAGGTCCCCGAGATCGACAAGTTCCGCCCGTACCAGGAGCGGATGCACGAGGTCACCGCGATCCTCAATCGCGATCGTGCGCTGTCTTGTCTGCTGATCGATCTGTCGCGCCTGCACAAGGTCGAGCTCGACCTCGGCGTGCAACACCACAGCGAGATCTACGATCACGCAGCGGCGGTGCTCGATCAGATGCGCGGCAACACGCTCGAGCCTGCCGATCTCGTGTGCCGGTCCGGCGACGGCGACGGCTACATGGTGATCTTGGCGCCCCGCGCGCCGGGTGTACGCACCGACCTCGAGGCACTCGCGGGCACGGTGGAGAAGGCGGTCGAGGAGTCGCTCGCGCCGATGGTCAAGGACGTCCTTCGCGAGCAGCCGCGCATCACCGTCGGGTCCGGGCGCGTGCTCGGCAACTCGCTGATCCGACCCGAGCGGCTCACCGCGCGGCTCGTCACCGAGGCGCAGGACAACACGCGCAACCTGCGCGAGCGCAAGGCGCACCGCGATCGCTCCACGCTGCAGGACATCATCCTCGGCGAGGGCCTGTCCTCGGTGTATCAGCCGATCGTCGACCTCGGCACCGGCGACATCTTCGCGTACGAGGCGCTGACCCGCGGTCCGCGCGGGAGCTCGCTCGAGTCACCGGCGACGCTGTTCGCGATCGCCGACGAGGTGGATCTGACGGTGGAGCTCGATCGCGCGTGCTTCCGCGGCGCGCTGCGCAGCGCCACCACGCTCGAGCCCGTGCATCGCCTGTTCGTCAACCTGTTGCCGATGTCGTTCTATGACTCGGCGTTCATCGAGGTCGAGGTCGGAAATCTGCTTTCCGCTGCCGGTCTGACCCCGGCGAACATCGTGTTCGAGATCACCGAGCGTCTCGCGATCGAGAACTTCGCCTCGTTCAAGCGCGCCCTCGCGGCATACACCGCGATGGGCTTTGGCGTCGCGATCGACGACGTCGGCACCCGCCACTCCAACCTCGAGACCGTGATGTCGCTGCGGCCGCACTTCATCAAGGTCTCGGATGTCCTGTGCCGCGGGATCGCGCGCTCGACGGTGAAGCGCGAGATGCTGCGCTCGCTGCGCCACATCGCGGACACGATCGACGCGGTGATGATCGCCGAGGGCATCGAGGACATCGAGGACGTGGTCGCGCTCCGCGACCTCGGCCTGCGCTATGGCCAGGGCTACTACATGGCCCGGCCGGCGCCGCCGTTCGTCTCGATCAAGGACGAGGTCCGTGCCGAGCTGCGGAGTGTCAGCGTCTCGACGCCGCGCCCGACCGCGAAGGTCGCGACCAGCCAGGACAACGACGACGAGGACGAGGAGGATCGCGATCTCCCGATCGCGATCGCCAAGCCAACGCCCGGTCGCACTCAGGTGTTCGGCACCGGTTCGCAGAGCGCGATCCCCAAGAACGTCTTTGGTCGCCCGGAGGACGAGATCACGAGCGACTTCCAGATCCCGGGCGCGCCGATCGACCGCCCACGACCACGCGGGTCCGAGCCCCCATCGGCCGTGCAAGAGACAGCTCACACCCCATGGGAGCCCCTCAGCGACGATGAGGCGACGGGCGAGGCCCTGCTGGAGAGTCTGCGCAAACCAGGTGAAAACACACCCGAGGGCGAGCGCGGACCCGGCCGACCGGGTTTAAACTGATGCCGTCATGGATCGGAACGCGTTCCACAAGCTCCTAGCCTTCGGCATCGAGCGGGGCGTTTCGGATATTCACTTCGAGGTCGGCTACCCGCCGCACTACCGGCTCCACGGTGAGCTGCTCGGCGCGATCAAGGTCCCACCGCTGTCGGCGCAGGACACCGAGGCAGTTGCCCGGATGATCCTCGAAGATCGCAACATCACCGTCGACTTCACGCGGCGGTTCACCGAGATCGACGTCTCGTACTCGCTCGCGCAGCGCGGTCGGTTCCGTGCTTCGATCTTCCGGCAGCGCGGCTCGGTCGGCATCGTGATGCGCCTGATCCCGATCCAGGTGCTGTCGATCGAGCAGCTCAACCTGCCGCCCGTGCTGTCCGAGATCGCCGATGCGCGCCGCGGTCTCGTGCTGATCACGGGGGCGACAGGTAACGGCAAGACGACGTCGATGGCGGCGATGCTGCGCTACATCAACGAGACACGCCACGCGCACATCGTGACGATCGAAGATCCGATCGAGTTCATTCACGAGCCGCAGAAGTGCATGATCATCCAGCGCGAGGTCGGCGCGGATACCGAGAGCTTCCGTGATGCGATGACCGCGGCGATGCGCCAGGATCCCGACGTCATCATGGTCGGCGAGATCCGCGATCGCGAGACCGCGTCGATCTGCCTCAAGGCAGCGGAGACCGGTCACCTCGTGCTGTCGGCGCTGCACACGCCGGACGCCGTCGGCACGATCCAGCGCATCATCGGCCTGTTCGAGACCGATGCACAGGACGTGATCCGCGACCGCCTCGGTGACTGTCTTCAGGCGATCGTCTCGCTCCGCTTGCTCGCGAGCAAGGACGGTCGTCGCCGGCTGCCCGCCGTCGAGATCCTTCGCGTCACTCGCACGATTCGCGAGTGCGTCCGTGCGGGCCGCCTCGCCGACATCCCCGAGCTGATCCGAAAAGGACGCGACCTCTACTCCATGCAGCTGTTCGATCAGCACCTGATCGATCTCGTGAACAGCGGCCTGATCTCGATGGAGACGGCGATCTATGCGTCGTCGAATCCCGAAGAGTTCGAGCGGGCACTCCGCGTCGAATAATCCGGGAGGCCACGTCCGCCTGCCGGCCCTAAGTTGAGAAAGGGGCCTGGCCCCTTCCCCCGCTCACTCGAGAGCGCTGCGGTCAGCGGCGGCCGCGCGCGCCGGGCGGCGGACCCGCATCGCGGCCACGCGACGGTGGCGGTGCCGAAGGAGCCG
>JACCQV010000788.1 GCA_013813945.1 Deltaproteobacteria bacterium
TGGGAGTCCCTCGCGGAGGTCCTCGCGATGGAGCTCTCGACGCTCGGGACGTCGGCCGCCGAGGCGCAACCTCGCTTCGATCTGTTGATGCGGCTCGGCGTGCTCCACGAGCAGACACTCGAGGATCCCACGCGCGCCCTCGGCTATTACCGCGACGCGACGGGTGTGCCGATGCCGGGCGGTGGCGTGCGAGGTCCCGCCGTCGCCGCGCTCGTCCGCTACCTGCCGATCGATGGTCCCGGCAGCAAGGTCTCACCGGAGGACCGCATCGGTGCGGCGCGGCTCGCGCTTCCGCACCTCGAGGCTTCGCGCAACATCGGGCTCCAGGCTGTCGCCCTCGAGGTGATCCGGGCCGGCGAGGCGACGACACCCGCCGAGCGAATCGACATCGATCGCGCGTTGATGCGCCTGTACCACGGCGATCTCGGCGATCCAGCCGCCGCGTGGCAATCGGGCCTGCGCGTGCTCGCGGTGGATCCGACGGATAGCGAGATTCGTAGCTCGCTCGGTCTGCTCGCCGGGCAGCTCGGCCGCGACGGCGAGTGGGCGCAGCAACTCGCCTCGGCGCTCGCGTCGTTGCGCGCGGCCAAGGCGTCGCCCGCACAGATCCGCGCGGTCGCCACCGAGCTCGCGATCGTCGCCTCGGATCGGCTCGCGGATCGTGCGACCGCCGAGCGCGCGTGGATCACGGTGCTCGAGGTGGAGCCCGATGCCGCGGACGCGTTCGACTCGCTCGCCCAGCTGTATCGCGTCGATCAGCGGTGGGCCGATCTGCGTGCCTTGCTCGAGCGGCGCGCCGAGGTCACCGGTGACGATCGCGTGCGCAAGGTCTCGTTGCTCGAGATCGCGGCGCTCGAAGAGGATGTGCTCGGCCAGCCCGGGCTGGCGATGGTCGCGCACCGCCGCGTGCTCGAGCTCGATCCAGGATATCTCCTGTCGTACCAGGCGCTCGATCGCCTCTATGCGAGTGGCGAGCAGTGGAAGGACCTCGAGGATCTCCTGGCGGCCCAGCTCGACCACATGCCGTCCAAGGGCGCCGTCAGCGTGGGCGAGCAGGTCGGGCTTCTCTATCGCCGTGCCGAGCTGTCTGCGCACCGGCTGAGTAATCCGTCGCGTGCGGTCGATCTGATCGAGGATGTGCTCACCCGCCAGCGCAGCCACGAGGATGCGCGCGAGCTGCTCGAAGAGCTGATGCCCAATCCCGAGGTCACGCTCCGCGTGGCCCGCTTGCTCGAGCCTCTCTACGAGCACGACAAGCTGTGGAAGGATCTCGTCGCGGTGCTGCGCGCGCAGCGGACGCTCGCGAGCGGGACCGAGGCCGTCGAGCTGCTATCCCGGATCGCGACGATCGAAGAAGCCGAGCTGTCCGGCGCGCGGACGGCATTCGATGCCTGGGTCGAGGTCCTCGGCCTCGATCCCACGCACGAGCGTGCGCGCGTCGAGCTTGCGCGTCTCGCGCAGCAGCTCCAGCGCTGGCCCGAAGCGACCGCTGCCCTCGAGGCCGCGGCGGCCGCCGCACCGGAAGGCGACATCGTCACCCGCGCCGCGTTGCTCGGCGAGCTCGCGGCCTACTACGATCTCCAGCTCGGCGATTCGCCGCGCGCGATCGCCGCGTATCGCCGCTGGCTCGAGGTCGACGGTACCAACCCGGCCACGATCCGCCGCTCGACGACGTCGCTCGCACGGCTGTACGAGGAGTCGCGCGCGTGGCCGGAGCTGCGCGCTGTGGTGCGCAAGCAGGCCGAGTGGGCCGAAGAGCCAGGCGAGCGTCGTTCGCTGATGGCCCGGGTCGCAGCGCTCGAGGAGGAGCAGCTCTCGGATCGCGCCGCGGCGATCACGACGTGGCGCGACCTTCTCACGGATCAACCGACGGACGCCGGCGCACTCAATGCGCTCGAGCGGCTGTACGAGCAGAGCGAGAGCTGGCGCGAGCTGATCGACGTGCTCCACCGCAAGCTCGACCACGCTGCGCCGTACGAGGCCAGGCAGCTGCTCTCGCGAGTCGCGGAGATCCACGAGGTAATGCTCGAGGAGCCCGACGAGGCAATCGCGGCACACCTCGACATCATCGACCGCGATCCGAGCGATGCCGCGTCGCTGAAGGAGCTCGCGCGCCTCTACCGCGCAGGGAACCGTCACGCGGATCTCCTCGAGGTGCTCGAGCGACAGGCGGCTCTCGATGACAGTGCGCGCGTCGGACTCTCGATCGAGATCGCGCAGCTCCTCGCGGGAAGTCTGGGGCGACCGACCGAGGCACTCGACCGCTGGAAGGCCGTGCTCGACGAGGTCCCGGATCATCCGCAGGCGCTTGCGGCGGTCGAAGCCGCGCTCGACGATATCGATCTGCGCCTGACCGCCGCCGACATCCTGCGCCCGGTCTACGACGGGACGGGGCAGTACGCACGGCTCGCGCTGCTCCAGCGCCGCACCGTCGACTGGGCCGACGATCCAGGCGCCAAGCTCCGCGCCCTCGCCGAGGTCGTGCGGCTGCGCGAGTACCAGCTCGATGACAAGGCCGGTGCCTTCGATGCACTCGTCACCGCGCTGCAATACGCGGCGACCGAGCCCGAGCTGCCGCAGGTCGTCGGTGAGCTCGAGCGCCTCGCCGGTGAGCTCGGCCGCGAAGCCGATCTGATCGAGGTCTACCGGGAGGTCGCCCCGAACGTCCTCGACTCCGACATCCAGCGCCGTCTCTACCTCGACATCGCCGACCTCGCGCGCGCCGTGCGCCGTGACCTCGTGCTCGCTCGCGAGTACTACCAGAAGGTTCTCGATGCGCAGCCCGACGATGGGCGCGCTCTCGCGGCACTCGAGAACATCTATCGCGACACCAACGACCGCGAGCGTCTGACCGAGGTGCTGCTGCGGCAGGCGGACGCCGGAAATGCAGAAGTCGAGGACCGGGTTGCCGCGCTCGTCGAGGCAGCCGGCCTCTACATCGAGCTGAAGCGAGTCGACGATGCGATCGCAACCTGGGAGCAGGTCCTCGCGGTCGCGCCGGAGCGCCGCGATGCGGTCGACGCGCTCGAAGGTCTCTATCGCGATCAAGGCCGGTGGCCCGATGTCGTCGATCTGTACGAGCGGCGCCTGGGGTTCGCGACCTCGATCGAGGAGGCCGTCAGTCTGCGCGTACAGCTCGGTTCGATCCACGAGCGTCACCTCCACGATATCGAGTCGGCCATCGACAATTACTCCGCGGCCCTCAGCGGGGATCCGCGCAATGCGCAGGGGCTGGCCGCGGTCGAGCGCTTCCTGGTTGACCCCGATCTCCGCGCGATGGCCGCGGAGGTGCTCGAGCCGATCTACGTTGCGCAGCAGCGCTGGCCCGATCTGATCCGCGTCCACGAGGCAAAGCTCGAGAGCGCTCAGGACCCGCGCGAGCGGCTGCGGATCACGAAGTTCGTCGCGCGACTCTATGAGGAGCAACTCGAGGACTTCGAGAACGCGACCCGCTGGTACGCAAAGCTGTTCCGCGAGGCTCCGAATGACCCGGCCATCCGCGATCAGCTCCAGCGTCTCGCGGGCATGGTCGACAGCTGGGGGTTCGTCGCGGAGACGTACCAGGCGTACCTCGACGGCGAAGAGGGCGAGTCACTCGAGCTGCGCGATGTCGCGATCGCCGTTGCGTCGATCTATGACCGCCGGCTCGCCCTGACCGAAGAGGCGTTTCTCGCGTACCGCAGGGCCTTGTCGATCCAGGTCGACGATGCGGTCCCGAACGAGCGCGAGCTGGTCCGGCGACTCGAGGAGATGCTGGCTCGCACGCAGCGGTGGAACCAGCTCGTCACGATCTACGATGACGTCATCGCGCGCGGCGACGATGATTTCCGCCGCGAGGCGCTGATCAAGCGCGCTCGCTTGCTCGAGGATGGCCTCAGCGATCCCGCACGAGCCATCGAGGGCTGGCGCGAGGTCGTGCTCGCGACCGAGGGCGGCGGCAGCCCTGTGGTCGAGCACGCGTATCGCGAGGCGGTCAGCGAGCTCGATCGGCTGTACCGCGCCGCCAATCAGTGGACCGACCTCGTCGACCTGTTCGAGGCTCGCCTTTCGCGCTCTCAGAATCCGATGGAAACCGCGGAGCTGCGGCTCCGGCTGGCCGAGGTCCTCGAGATCCAGACCGACAACATCAGTGCGGCGCTCGACCAGCTCGAGCACGTGATCGCCGAGGGCAGGCTCTGGGAGCGCGCGGTCGGTTCGCTGGAGCGTCTCGTGATTCACGAGGCGCATCGCGAGCGGATTGCCGAGCTGCTCGAGCCGGTCTATCGCGAGCAAGACTGGTGGCAGAAGCTCGTCGTCATCCTCGATGCGAAGCTCGACTTCATTCGCGACCCAGCCGACCAGGTTGCAGCGCTCCACGAGATCGCGAGGATTCACGAGGAGCGCGGTGGCGCGCTCGACCTGGCGCTGCAGGCGCTCGCCCGCGGCTGGCGGATCGACGTCTCCGACGACGCGAGCTTGATCAAGCTGCTGTCCCTCGCCGGCAAGCTCGGTGCCTGGGACGACGTGGTGTCCACCATCGAGGAGGGTGCGGCCGCTGCACCGGACCAGGAGATGGCCGCTGGCCTGTGGGCGCGCGCTGCCGAGATCCACGAGTCCCAGCGCCGCGACCGCCCGGAGGCGATCCGCACGTGGCGCAAGGTCGAGGAGTCCCGGCCCGACGACGTCGTCGCACTCGCCTCGCTCGACCGGCTGCTCGCGCTCGAGAACCGCGTCGACGAGCTGGTCAAGGTCGTCTCGCGCCGCGCCGAGCTGTCCGAGGACGCAGGGGTGCGTCTCGTGCTGTTGCACCGGGTCGCCGCGCTCTATGACGAGGTGCTCAATGATCGGCCGGCTGCGATCACGGCCTATCGCAACGTGCTCGAAGTCGACGACAGCGATCTCTCGGCACTCGACGCCCTCGAGGGGCTCTATCGCGACGCAAACGACGGCAAGGAGCTCGCCGGGGTGATCGAGCGCAAGATCGAGCTGACCGCCGATCTCTCGGTCCGTCAGGGCCTGCGCTACACGGCGGCCGTGGTCTACGAGCGGCAGCTCGAGGACATCTACCAGGCGATCAGTCAGCTCACGGCGATCCTCGACGACGATGCGGTCGAGCCTGCGGCGCTCGCCGAGCTCGATCGGATCTACGCGAAGCAGAAGATGTGGCCCGAGCTGCTCGACGTGGTCGACCGCCGCGCGATCCTCGCGATCAACGCGCAAGACCGATCCGACCTCGCGTTCCGCGCCGCGCACCTCGTGCAGGTCGAGCTGTCGGATGCCGAGGCCGCGATCCCACGCTACGGCGCAGTGCTTCAGGTCCTGCCGACTCATCCGGCGGCGCGCGGTGCGCTCGAGGTGCTTCTCCTCGAGGACGACCACGTCGCCAGCGTCTCGACGATCCTCGAGCGCGTGTACCGCGCCGAGAGCGATGCCGCGGGGCTCACCCGAGTGTACGAGCGCCGGCTCGCGCTGGTCACCGACGATCCGAGCGCGCGCCGCGAGGACTGGGCAGCCCTCGCCGAGGTCCAGGAGATCCTGGCGGGCAAGCCGGTCGATGCGTTCAAGGTGTGGGCGCGTGCGATCGAATCGGATCCTGATGATGCGGACCTGCTCGTCCCGCTGCTCCGGCTCGCCGAAGGACATCCGTACCTGTGGGCCGAGCTCGCCGTCACCCTCGATCGGTTGCTCGCGCACTCGCTGTCTCCCGATGTCGAGCAGACCTACGCGATGCGCCTCGGCCAGATCGCCGAGGACAAGCTCGCCGATCTCGCTCGCGCCGCAGCCGCGTTCGAGAAGGCATCGCATGGACCCGAGTCGCGCGTCGCGCTGACGTCGCTCGAGCGAGTGCTGGCGCGGTCGAGCCGCTGGGCAGAGCTGGCGGTCGCCTTGCGCCGCCAGGCGGACGCCTCGGAGGACGACGTCCAGACCTCCGAGTACCTCTATCGTGAAGGTGACCTCAAGGAGACAACGCTGAGCGACACGCGGGGTGCTGTCGCGGCGTATCGCGAGGTCCTGCAGCTCGTGCCGGCGCATCCGCAGGCGCGCTCGGCGCTCGAGCGGATGCTCCTCGTCGCGAAGGATCAGCGTGCGGAGATCGTCGAGATCCTCGAGCCGTTGTTCGATCAGGACGGTGATGCCGCGCGGCTCGTCGGAGTGCTCGAGGCGCGCCTCGACATCACGCCGGACCCGATCGACCGCGCGAGCCTCCTCGCGCGGATCTGCGAGCTCGCCGAGCAGCGCCTGAATGATCGCGCCCGCGCGCTCGATGCAGCACTGCGCTGGCTCGCCATCGATCCCGCGTCGGGTCAGGCCCTCGCCGAGACCGATCGACTGGCGGAGAGCCTCGGTCAGTGGCCCGAGGTGGCGACTCGCGTTCACGCAGTCGTGCACGCGGCGGATGCGCGGCAGCGGCAGGCCGATGTCCAGGTCGCGCTCCTGACGTTCCTCGGAAAGATCCAGCGGGAACGCCTCGGACAGCTCGAGGCGGCAGCGGCGTCGTATCGCGCCGCGCTCGCGCTCGAGCCAGAGGCCCTGCCTGCGCTCGACGAGCTGATCAAGATCCTGCGCCAGCGTGGCGACCAAGCCGAGCTTGCCGATGCGCTGCGCCAGCGCGGACGCATCGTCGTCGAGGTCTCGGAGAAACGGGAAGCCTACGCGGAGGTCGCGCAGATCGCGGAGCGCGCGGGTGACCGCGAGGGTGCGGTCGCCGCCTGGCGCGAGGTTTCGGACAACGACGACACGGATCGCCGCGCTCTCGACGAGCTCGCGCGGCTCTACCGGCTGTCTGGGCAGCGGGCCGATCTGATCGATGTGCTGACGCGAGCAGCGCGGCTCGCGGACTCGCCGGACGACGAGAAACCGCTGCGCGTCGAGATCGCCCAGCTCGAGACCGACGGGTCGCGCGCAGTCTCTGCCTGGCAGGCCGTGCTCGATCTCGACTCCGATGATCTCGGCGCACTCGCGTCTCTCGAGGGTGCGTACGCGCGCGCCGCCGACTGGATGGCGGTCTCCGACATCCAGACCCGTCGACTGTCACTTGCGAAGTCGACCTGGGACAAGGTCGCGATTCACGCCGAGATGGCGCGGACCGCCGAGGAGAAGCGTGGCTCGATCGACGATGCAATCGCGAGCTGGTACTCGGCAATCGAGGTCGAACCAGGGCATCAGCCAGCGTACGAGCAGCTCGATCGCCTGCTGACAGCCGCGGGCCGGTCACACGATCTCGTCGAGCTCCTCGAGAAG
>JACCQV010000805.1 GCA_013813945.1 Deltaproteobacteria bacterium
AGCTTCTGGAACCGCAACACGACCGAGCTATCGGTTGCCTCGTTCACGGGTTGCGTCCACGTCAATGTCCAAGGTGGCGTTGATGTTCAGGTTCACGTCAACGCGACGTTAACTGAGCGGCATTGGGTCTAGTCCTGGAACAGGTTCTCTTCTTCGGTCTCCGTGCCGTGACGGTCGCCGTGGAGAGCGTCAGACAGATCGTTCGTCGTCTTGCGCAGGCGCTGGCCGAGGACCTGGACGAAGCTCCACAGCATCTTCACCGCGCTCGCTGGCTCGCGCTTGATGATGTCGTAGAAGTCCTTGCGCGTGATGACGAGGAGGCGCGTCTCGCCGGCCATTGCGGTCGCGGTGAGCGAGCGAACGGAGCGATCGACCAGCGCCATCTCGCCGAAGTGCGCACCCTTGGCCAGCTCCGCCACGGTCTTCTCGCCCTTCGCGAGCCGCACGGATCCTGACAGCACGATGTACATCGAGTCGCCGGGCTGACCGGCGCTGAAGATCTCTTGATCGGCCTTGAGCTCGAGCAGCTCGGCGATGTTCGAGATCCGCACCAGCTCCTTGTAGGAGAGATAGCGGAACATCTGCATCGCCTTGAGGACCTCGAGCTTGAGCGAGACCTCGTTGTTGTGGGGCGCAAGCTCGGTCGAAGAGGTCGCGCCGACCCGGATCACGACCGCGGTGATGTTGTCGTGACCGCCACCGGCGTTCGCGCTGTCGACGAGCCGCTTCGGGACTTCTTTGATCTCACCGTCGGCGAGCTGCCGCGGCAGAGCCTCCTCGTCGATGTACGCGTACATCCCGTCGGAGCACAGCATGAACCGGTCGCCGGGAAGGATGTCGAAGTCGAACGTGTCGACCTCGACGGAGCTGTAGACGCCGACCGCACGGGTCACCGCGTTCTTGTACTGCTTGTACGGCGAGCTCTCGATCTGCTCGCGGTTCAGCTTGCCGCGGCGCACCAGCTCGTTCATCAGCGAGTGGTCCTCGGTGAGCACGTGACACTGGTTCTGGCGCGCGAGGTACACGCGGCTATCACCGACGTGCGCGATGAACCCGCGCAGGTGGTCGCCTGAGCCGGCGATCAAGAGCACCGTCGCCGTGGTGCCCATGCCTCGCTTCTCCTGCTCGATCTGGGCGCGGGCGTGGACCGCACCGCACGCGGCCTGGACCGCATGCTCGAGAACCTGGAGGATCTCGTAGGTCTGTACACCCGGATGATCGACCCGGTAGCGGTCGATCAGGTCGCGGTTGTTGAAGATCGCGTCGCGGATCTCGTGGACCGCGATCGACGACGCAACCTCACCCGCGGCGTGCCCACCCATGCCGTCGGCAACCAGAAACAACCGGAGCTTCTTGTCGATGAGGAAGTTGTCCTCGTTGTGAGTCCGCGTCCGACCGATATCGGTCGCTGCCGCGAACGTTAGCTCCACATACCTCGGGTAACACGGGCGGCAGAGGCTAGCAACCGGTGGTCGCGCAGCGTCCGAGGACCCCCGGCGCCAGCTCCGCCTCGACGAGCTGCTGGATGGTGGTCGGATCATTGAGGCCCGGATAGATCCGGCCGCCGATCACGACGGACGGCGAGCTCGTCACCCCGGATTGCCGGGCGGCAGCAATCCAGTCGAGGGTGGCGCTGGCCAGCCGCGCCCGACACGCAGAGAGCTGCTTGCTGTCGATCTGCTGCTTCGCAGACACCGAGTCGATCAGCTTGTCGGGGGTGATTCGCCGTCCGTGTGCACGCGCCATCTGCGTGTACGCTTCGCTGACCCATTGCCAGCCCGGCGAGGCATCGAGGTCGTCGGGGCTCGAGCCGATGCGCTCGGCGCACAACGCCGCGTCACCGAGCATCGTCAGCTCGGCGGCGTCCTCACGCGCGACCTCGAACCACGGAGCCCACACCAGTCGGATCTCGCCGCGATACGTGTGGTGGACGCGGTTGAGCACCCGCATGGTCTGGTTGCACGACGCATCATTGGGACGGCACAACACCACGATGGGCACCGGTGCGAGTGCGTCGGGCTTGCCGAAGGATGGCAGTCCGTCGAGCGCGAGCGGTGGCTCGGCGAGGGGATGGTCGCTCGATTCGGTTTCGAGCTCGTCGTCGGTCGGGCCCGCCGTGATCACGAGCGGCTGCGTTGCCTGCATGACCCCGGCATCGAAGGCCTCGAGGAGATCGTGGCGATCGATGCCCTTATCGAGCATGTCGCGGGCGCGATCGTAGGCATCGAGATACGCGGCCTCGTAGTCGGCCTCGCTCATCGAGGTCAGCGACGTGCGCGCCGGCCTCGAGTTGAAGAACACCATGGGCGAGGTCGTGCCACGCAGACGCTCCAGGCGACGCTCGTTCGCATCGATCACGTCGTGATAGCGGTCGTCGATGATCGCACGCTCGGCGCGCTGCGGATCGAGGCCTACCTTCTTGCCAAGCTCGAGCATCTGGTCGCGTGTCATCGACGTGCGTTGCGCATGGATCGCACCGATGAACTCGAAGAACTTCCCCTGTGCGTACGCCTCGAGCGCGAGCGTCGGCAGCTGTGGGCCGGGTGGGTTGGCCCCGCGCTGGACGATCCGATAGATGATCCGCACGCGCGCGGGATGGCGCTGCTGGAGCGCCTCGAGCTGGCGATACGCGGGCAGCCGCGTCGCGCCGGTCACGGACGGCGCAAAGAACAGCTCGACCGTGACGAGGGCGTTGGTCGGCCCGCGGGCGGGAGTCGTCGAAGGATCGTAGTGCTCGACCCGCACCACCTGTCCGCCAGGGGCGGCGAGCGCCGGCGGCAGCGCCGCGAGCACGATCGCCGCGACCACCAGCCGCGTGCTCACGCGCTCCGATCCGCGTCGCGATCGGCGTCGCCATCGTCGTGGTCGGCGTCACGGTCGGTCGATTCGGTCACGGGTGCGGAATCTGCGGAGACCCCGGCCGGTTCATCGAGTGGCTCGATCGAGGGCCACAGGTACGCGAAGTACAACCCCGCGGACACGATCAACCCCAGGAACAGAGCGAGCACGAATGGTTCCCAGATCACGCCACGATGATAGCGCGCCCCTGCGGCTGGTGTAGGCTCCGCAACGCATGTACGCCGCCGCCATCCTCCTATCGGCCGCCACCGTCGCGGGGACCACCGGGCTGCCGTTCGTTCACCTCGGCTCGTTCAAGCTGCCGATCATCAACATCCCGATCCAGGCGTTCGGGGTCATCGTTGCTGCCGGCGTCCTGATCGGTGCACACCTGCTGCGCCGGTACGCAGAGTGGCACAAGGTGGGCGACGACAAGATCCGCGGCCTCACGGCCTGGATCACCGTCACCGGCTTCATCGGTGCGCACGTGTTCGACGTGCTCGCGTACCAGTGGCCCGAGCTGCAGAAGGACCCGTTGCTCCTGATCAAGATCTGGTCGGGGATCTCCTCGTACGGCGGCTTCATTGGCGGAGCCGCGGGCTTCGCGTTCTACGTCTGGTGGAAGCGCTTGCCGCCACGCCTCATGGCCGACATCGGCGTCGTGGGTCTGTTGCCCGCCTTCTCGATCGGCCGCATCGGCTGCACGGTCGTCAGCGATCACATCGGCCGCGCCGTCGATCCGACTGCCTGGTACGCGGCGCTTGCGATGGAGTATCCGCGGTTCGGTGATGCCGTCCTCCAGAACGGTCAGATCGCGCAGCTCGCGCTGACCAACCCGGGCACCAGTCCGACGATCCTTGCGTGGAACCTCGGGTTCATCGAGCTGCTCTATCTGATCCCGGTCAACGCGCTGCTCCTCTACATCGCGTTCCGTCGCAAGCGCCCGCCCGCAGGCCTGATCGCCGTGCTCAGCGGCATGCTCTACGCGCCGGTCCGGTTCTTCCTCGACTACCTGCGTCCCGAGACCACGGACCCGCGCTACATCGGCCTGACGTTTGCGCAGTGGAGCTCGATCGCGTTCTTCGCCGTGTCGGCCTACGCGGCCAGCCGCATGCTCAAGAACGGTGCGGCTGCCGAGACCCTCGCGCCGACGTCGCGCGAGGCGCAGGAGATGCTCAACATGGAGCTCAAGGAATCCGACGACGACGACCCCAAGAAGAAGGGGGCCAAGGCGGGCAAGGACCCCAAGGCCGTCGCCGCGGCGAAGGAGATCGACGCCGCGAAGGCCGAGGAGCGG
Organism: Deltaproteobacteria bacterium; assembly: GCA_013813945.1. GTDB lineage: Bacteria > Myxococcota_A > Polyangia > Haliangiales > Haliangiaceae > JABFXX01. The sequence goes on from JACCQV010000805.1 coordinate 4,136, forward strand.
CGCAAGGCCAAGGAGCTCGAGGACGAGCGCCTCGAGGCGAAGCGCAAGCAAGACGACGCCGAGGAGATCCAGGCCGCCGAGCGTCGCAAGAAGCAGGACGAGGAGGCTGCTGCCAAGAAGGCCGCAGCCGAGGCGGCGAAGAAGAATGCGCCCGAGGCTCCTGCCGAGACCGCCGCGCCGACCGTCCCGACGAAGAAGCCCAAGCCCAAGAAGTAAGTAGTAGGCGGCGGCTCAGCGAACCGAGTCCACGTCCTCTTCGTACGGCATGCCGTAGCCCTCGTCATCCTCGCCGACGGCGAGCTCCGTCAACATGGTTCGCACCTCGGTCACCCGAGGGGACGAGGGTGCGAAGTCGACGTCCTTGTCGGCTAGATAACCCGCCTCGAGGCTCTTCACGGCCTCGGCGATCTCGTCCGGGCTCGCCGCGGTCTCGAGGATTCGTTCGACGACGAGGTCGTCGACGTCGCCAAGAATCTCTCGGACTTCATCGGGTGTCGCTGGTGTGGACTGCATGTGTTTGCCTTGCCAGCTGCGAGAGCAACGCGCGTGCCCGCGATCACCTCGCGGCGCGAGGGAGGCCGAACAGATCGCCCGTGCTCCCTCGCAGCGGCTGTGCGTGGGGCGCGCCATGTTTGCACACGAGAGGAACCCCGATGGCGCGCGGCCCTCGTGAACGAGGCCGAGCGTCAGCGTCGTGAGCGAGCGGGAGACTTCTTGCTCGCCGGCTTCGCGGTCTTCTTGCCGGCCAGCTTCGCAGTCTTCTTGCCGGCGGGCCTGGACGCCTTGACCGACGACGTGGACCGAGCGGCCACCATCGCAGTCGTACGGGCGCGCTGCGCGGACTTCTTGCCGGCAGGCTTCGCAGACCGCTTGCCGGCAGGCTGAGTGACCTTCTTCCGCGCGTTCGCCGAGGACCTGCTGGTCGCCGGGGTCACGATCCGCGTTGGACCGCTGCCCTTGGCGGACGCGCGCGCACGGGGCACGGCCGATGCGGTACCAGGGATCGTCCGGGCGCGTGTCCTCGCGCCATCCGAGCGCAACTCGGGTGCTGACGCCGCGATCTCGTCCGGGTGC
>JACCQV010000806.1 GCA_013813945.1 Deltaproteobacteria bacterium
GCTCTGCCTTTCGCGCCGCGAGCTCCCCCTCCGCTCTGATCCGCTCTGCTTCGCCGCGCTTCTTGGTTGCTTCGCGCACGGCGAGCTCGGCCTCGCGCACGGCGAGGTCCGCGGCCCTGCGATCGGCGTCTGCCGCTCGGCGCTGCGCTTCGGCCTCGATGCGCTTCGCAGACGCTTCGCGCGCCGCAAGCTCCGCTGCCTTGCGATCCGCATCCGCGGCGAGCTTCTGCTGCTCGACGTCACTGCGCCGGCGAGCCGCATCCTTGGCGGACGCATCGGCCGCGGTCCGGTCGGCTTCGGCGGCAACTCGGCGCTTCGCCGCATCCCGCGCCGCGACCTCGGCCGCCTTGCGCTCCTGGTCCGCTGCGATCCGCTGCTGCTCGAGCTCCGCGCGCTTCTTCGCGATGTCGCGAGCTGCCAGCTCCGCGGCCTTGCGCTCCTGCTCGGCGGCCTTGCGCTGTTGCTCGGCCAGCTTGCGCTGCTGATCGGCTGTGAGCCGCTGTTGCTCGATCTCGGTTCGCTTGTCCGCTGCCTCGCGCGCGAGGAGCTCGGCTTCGCTACGCTTGCGTGCTGCCTCGCGCGCGGCAGTCTCGGCCGCCTTGCGCTCTTGATCTGCACTGAGCCGTTGCTGCTCGGCTTCGCCGCGCTTCCGTGCTGCATCACGCGCGGCAAATTCGGCCGCCTTGCGATCTGCGTCGGCGGCGAGGCGCTGTTGCTCGGTCTCGCCGCGTTGCTTTGCCGCCTCGCGCGCCGCGATCTCCGCGGCCTTGCGATCCTGGTCCGCCGCGCTCCGGAGCTGCTCTGCCTCGCTGCGCTGCTTCGCTGCTTCCCGTGCGGCGAGCTCGGCCGCCTTGCGATCGGCGTCGGCTGCGAGCCGCTGCGTTGCTGCCTGGGCTGCCGCAGCTTCTGCTTCCTCGCGCATCCGTGCCGCGCGCGCGGATGCAACCTCTGCTTCACTGCGCCGCTTTGCTGCATCATTCGCGGCGCTCTCGGCATCTCCGCGTTTGCGTGCGGCGTCGCGCGCGGCGACCTCCGCCGCGGTGCGCTGCTGGTGAACCGTTGCGAGCGTGCCGCGCGTGGTCTCGAGATCCTGCTTCGCCCGCAGCGCCGCGGTCTCGGCATCCTTGCGGCGCTGTTCAGCGTCCGCCGTCGCGCGTCGCGCCTTCGCGAGCCGCTCCTCGGCGATCCGCGCCTCCGCGACCAGCTTCTCGCGATCACTCGCTGCTGCGCGATCTCGTGCGATGGCCGCGTCCTTCGCGGCAGCTTCGGCCGCATCTCGCTCGCGCGCTGCCTTCGCCGCCTGCTCGCGTGCGGGTGCCTCGCGCGCCGCAGCCGCTGCATGTGCCGCGCGTGCCTTGTCCTCGAGTGCCTGCGTCGCGGCGGCCTTGCGATCGATCGCAGTGAGTTGCTGCTTCGCATCGCGCATCATCTTCTCGGCCTCGGCACGCGCGATCTCCGCGCGCTGCTTGTCCGCCTCGGCCTCGGTCTTCGCTTGCTTCGCTTCGGCGCGAGCTAGCGCAGCGTCGGCGCGCGCCGCGTCGGCATCACGCCGTGCCCGATCGATGTCGGCCTGCGTCCGTACACCCCGCGCGACCTCTTCACGCGACTTCGCCACTTCCTCGCGCGACCGCGCGAGCTCCTGGCGTGCGAGCACGACGTCACGACGCACCTGCTCTGTTTCCTTGCGTGCCCGGTCGGCCTCGGCGAGTGCCTCCTGCTTCGCACGCTCGGCTTCGCGCTGTGCACCGGCAGCGGCATCCTTGGCGCGGGCTGCATCCTGCTTCGCTCGTGCCGCGTCGGCGCGCGCACGCTCGAGATCCGCGGCGCTCTGCTGCCCTCCGCGGCGGGCCTCCTCGGCGGCACGCTGTGCAGTGGCTGCGCGGGTGGCCTGCTCGGCGGCCGCGGTCCGCAGGCGGACAGCCTCGGCTTGCGCCGCCGCAGCCAGATCATTCGCCTTCGCGACATCCGCCCGGGCCCTCGACACCGCCGCATCGGGCGGCGTCGCGGCCAGTGACTTCGGCGCCGCGTCTCGCGCGGTCACGGTGACGACGACCTCGGTTCCATCCGCCTTGACGTCGTAGCGACCTGGACGCGCGAGCGTGACGATCACGCGAACCAGCTGACCACCATCATCGAGCTGCTGCGCGGCGATCGTGGAGACCGCCCACGTGTTCGGCATCAACGACGCTCCGCCCTCGTGACCGCTGAGCGACTCCGCGAGTCGCGCGAGCGGAAGGTCGAGGACGACCCGCGTCGGGCGTTCGAGCTTGTACACCGTGAACGTCGGCGTCCGCGCTCCCCGGATGTGGATGCGTGTCGCACCCGCCTCGTCGTCGAACGTGACCGCGCGGATCTCGTTCTTGTTGTCTGCGTGTGCGGTCAGCGCGGTCAGCGCGACGCACATCGTGGCGATCCAGATCGTTGGCCGGCAATGCATGACGCGTCCTCCGCCCGAGCGTGGCTATCCCTTGTCGCCCGGCCTTGCCGGGGGTCCAAGTTTCGGGCGGTTCGGGACGTGCGGATCCTGCCGAATGGGCGCCCCCGCACCACCCCTGCGCGCCTAAGTCGCGTGGATCCTCATGGCACGGCCGATGCTCATCCCTCTTACATGAATCGCCTAGCCTGCCTCTTCGTAGCGACCCTCGCGGGCTGTCTCCACTCGACGCCCCCCCAGTACAGCACCCCCGTGCGGGTCGATTCCGCCGAGCTGATCGTGATCAATCCCGACGTCAAGGTCGTCGCGGATTCCGAGAAGCCGATGTTCTTCGCGGTCGGGTCGTACTGGCTGTTTCACGACGCAGCTTGGTATCGCTCCGCGACCATTCACGGCTCGTGGACCAAGGTCGACCGGCCGCCCGTGCCGGTGCTCCAGATCGACCAGCCCTACGCATACACGCACTATCGCGATGATCACCCGGCAGATCGCACCGCGGCTGCCGAGACGGATAACACGGTCGTGCCGTCGGGCCAGTCGACGTTCCAGTTCAAGCAGAACGCGCTCGGCTTCGAGAAGTGATCACTCCGTGCGATCGGCCGGCGCTTCGGCTGGCGGCTGTGGCGTCCTGAACACGACACCGATAGTCCCGGTCCGCTGGACACCTGCGGGCGTTTGATCGGAATCGTGGAACACGAGCTCGAGGGGACCCTTGAGCTCGAGTGTCTGCGTTGCCGTGCGCGTCTCGGTCTGCGTATCTTCGACGCGAATCTTCTCGCTGACCGCGAGCACGTCGACGTTGCCCGCGCGGACCTTGACCGTGCTCGACGCATTCGGTGCAAGCGAGCCGCGTGATGCACCGTGGTTCGCTGCGCCCATCGGGAAGATGTAGATCTCCGCGATGGTGCGCGGCGTCTTGTTGACGAGCTGCACCTGGTGGAGAGCCGGAGCTCCGCACGCCGCAAACCCGCCCAGAACGAGAAGTTCGAGGATCGCGAGGATCACGAGGCGATTCATCGGCTCATCGTCGCACGAGCGGCCGGCCGCAAGCCCTAACAATCACGCCTAGTTGCGCTGATCTCACGCCCGGCCCCACGCGGCGCCCACGCGGCGTTCACGCGGACGTCACGTCGACGCTCACGAGGACGTCACGGGTAGGCACCTGCCGGCTTCACGCTCGCTCCGAGCAGTGTGAGGACATGAAGACGCGCACCACTGCTCTCCTCCTCCTCGCCGGTCTCGCTAGCTCGGCCCACGCTTCTCCCACTGCCGAGCTCACGGTCGACGACACCGAAGAGAGCAAGGCCGACAAGCCACAGCGCCGCCGCCACCTGCGCATGGCGCTCGAGCTCACCACGATCCTCGCGGTCGGCAATCGCTGGTACTGGCGCGACAACGGCAAGCCGAACGAGGTCGACTGGCAGCTCGAGCACGACATGAACGCCGTCAAGACCAAGATGGGCGCGGGCGGCTGGCGGTTCGACGGCAACCCGTTCGACATCAACGCGCTCGGCCACCCGGGCTTCGGTGGGCTGACCCACTACCTCGCGCGCCAGAACGGGTACTCGATCGGCGAGACGTTCCTGATCTCGAACGTGGTCTCGGGCACGTGGGAAGTGTTCATCGAGCTCGCCGAGTACGGCAGCATCAACGACGCGCTGTCGACCGCGCCTGCGGGCATCCCGATCGGCGAGGCGGCCTACCAGATCGTCAACAACTGGCGCGAGACCACGTACGAGGTCCGCGGTGGCGTCGGCGCAGAGAACGGATCGTCGTTCGGCGTGGTCAGCACCCGTGGCGAGCTCGATCGGATCCCGCGCACCGGCGACGGCACCGTGATGGGTGGCCGCAAGGTCGGCTACGCGGTTGCGATGACCAGCGACACCGCGGGCGTCCGATCGATCGACGGCAGCACCGAGGCAACGCTGGTTGGCTACTACCAGAACGGCGCGAACCACTCGCTGCACCTCGGGATCAACACCGCGTTTCTGTATCGCAACGTCAAGGATCGCCCTGACCGCGCATGGGATCTGATGTCGAAGGTCACCGCCGGTCCGACCCTCGACCTCGAGCTTCGCCGCGGTGATGCGACGGTCACCGTCGGTGCCGACCTGTCGCTCGACTTCGCGATGCTGAAGTCGCAGGCGTACGAGACCTGGCGCGCGGATCACATGACCGACAAAGTTCGCAACGTCATGCAGGACAAGGCGCAGCCGTACTACTACGCGATGGGCGCGACGCTCGACCCGCGGATCAACGTCAACTATCACGGCGTCAACGTCGGCGGCACCGTGGCTGCGAGCCTGTTCGGTTCGATCGATGGCGCCGACCGCGACCAGGAGATGATGACGGCGGACACGCACATGACCGACCACGACGCGCGTGCTCAGGCGTGGGTCGGCTACGAGTACGGCAACATGTCGCTGGTGCTCGATGCCGCGCTGACCAGCCGCGGTGGCTCGATGGGCGACGCGCGCCAGCAGACGACCGGCCAGACCGCGATGCTGACGGTCGGCTATCGCCGCTAGTCGTGGGATAGTCCGGCGCGTGAAGCGAGTCGTCTTCGCGTTGCTCGTACTCGGCTGCCGCGGCAGCAACGTCGACAAGGAACGCGCGAGCGAGATGTTCACGCGAGTTCCGCTCGCCACCGCACCTGGCCTGTCCGGCCTCGCATCCGATGAGCACGGTGGACTGTGGACGATCTCCGAGCGTGGCAACCGCGCCTACCGCATCACCCTCGACGCTGCGACCCGGCCCAGCCTCGAGACGTTCCACATCGAAGGCCACGACCTCTCGGACCTGGACCTCGAGGCGATCGCGGACCTCGGAGGTGGGAAGTTCGCGGTCGGCACGGAGGGTCGGGTGCCCGGGGTCGCGACCGTCCTGCTCGCGGAGCGCCGAGCTGCCGCCCTGGTGATCACCTCCGACCTCGTGCTGAGCAACGCCGACGTCGGGATCGAGATGGCAGCGAATCACGGAGCGGAGGGACTGTGCGGCGCGGGCGACACGATCGTCGTCGCCATCGAGGGTGCCGGTGGGGCTGGACCGGATGCGCGGTGGGCGCCGATCGTGCGGATCGAGAACGCGAAGATCGTGCGAACGCACAAGCTCGCTCTCACCACGGCGACCGGAAAGATCTCCGCACTCGATTGCACGTTTGCAGCGGATGGAACGATCACGGCGTGGGCGATCGAGCGTCACTTCGAGGTCACGAAGGTCGTCACCTTCACGCTCCCCCCGCTCGGCCAAGGAGACGAGAGGATCACTCCGACCGTTCTCATCGACCTCGGTACCGTGCTCAACAGCCAGCTCAACCTCGAGGGCATCGCGCACCTCGCCGACGGCCGGCTCGTGGCGGTCGTCGACAATCAATGGAAGACGCTCAAAGGCAACAGTGAGCTCCTCGTCTTCCGCCCCAGCGCGCTCCCCTAGGCCCAATGCCGCTCAGTTAACGTCGCGTTGACGTGAACCTGAACATCAACGCCACCTTGGACATTGACGTGGACGCAACCCGTGAACGAGGCAACCGATAGCTCGGTCGTGTTGCGGTTCCAGAAGCT
>JACCQV010000819.1 GCA_013813945.1 Deltaproteobacteria bacterium
CGTCGACCTCGTGCCCATCGAGCTCCGCGAGTGCGGCCTGCGCGCCTTCCGGCGTGGCCATCTCGACAAAGGCAAAGCCACGGGATCGGCCGGTTTCGCGGTCCATGATGATGGACACGCTCGTCACCTCACGGCCGTTCGCCCCGAATGCTTCTCTGAGAGAGGCCTCGTTGGTGTTGTAATTCAGGTTGCCCACGTAGAGCTTCGTTCCCACGGACGGTCTCCTAGCCGATTCGATTCTTGATGACGACGGGATGCTTCAGATTCGTGACAGGTGCCGTTCTGTGACACCCCACACGCAGGTGGAGCCTATCACGCCCTCTGGGGGGCAGGTCACAAGTTAGATGCTCGGAACTTCTCGCCCCCATCGAACGGGGCTAGAGTTCGACCGTTAGGGGGACCACTTGAAACAACTCGCCTTCCTCGGAGCCGGCGTCGCCGTAGGGTGTGCGCTCCTGCTCGCAGGGCGCGGCCATGCGGCGGACCATATCGACTCCGACACGCTCGCCGCCGCACCGCTGGCGATGGGCGACATCAATGATGTGTACGCCTGGATGTCCTCCGACGGGAGCAAGGTCAACCTCGTGATGACCGTGTCCCCCGCCGATCCCGGCGGCCGGTCCTTCGGTCCCGGCGTCCAGTATGTGTTTCACCTGACCAGCAAGGCGGGAGCGGCCGCAGATGTCGTGAACAAGCCGGCGAGCGGCGTGACCACGACCGTGATCTGTACCTTCCCCTCCACCGCGATGGCCCAGTGCTGGGTCAACGGCGGGAGCGGCGTGAAGGACTACGTGTCCGGAGACGCGAGCAACACGGCAGGCACGACCAGCAGCTCGGGCAAGCTTCGGCTGTTCGCCGGCCGGCGCTCCGATCCGTTCTTCTTCAACCTCCAGGGCTTCCGCGCCGGGACCGCGCAGCTCAATACGTTCCGCGGCGCGGCGATCAGCAACCAAGCAAATTGCCCCCAGCTCTCGCCAACCAACGCCGGCATCGTGCGCACCACGCTCGCGGCGACGCAGACCACCGCGACGACGCCGTGTCCCGCGAACCAGCCCGACTGCTTCGCCAACCTCAACGTGATGGCGCTCGTCGTCCAGGTCGACAAGTCGCTGGTCAACGCGCCGAACAACACCATCCTCAGCGTGTGGGGCTCGACCCACATGGTGCCGTGATGGTGCGCCTCGCGCTCCTCGCCGCTTTCGTCGTCACCGCGGCGTGCGGTGGCGATGACGGCGCCGTCAGCGATGCGTCGCACGACGGACCCGAGCTCGACGCGCAGGGGTTTCCTCCGGCGCCCGCGCTCGGCGCACCGATCGATCGGATGGGGCGCCCGGCGATCAACACGGTGCTCAACTCCCTGTTCGAGCCGAACGCGACGAAGAAGGCCGCGAAGCGCGACGCGTACAATCACGCGATCGATCCGGACGGGTGGCCGATGGCCACGCTCGACAGCACGGCCGTCCCGGCGACACGCGTGCTCGGCGAGTTCTCGGCGTATCTCGGCATCCTCGACTCGGTCGACACCGGCCACCCCGACGTCCCGGGTGCGGCAGTGAACGGCTGCGGCAACGCGCCCGCCTACGCAGCGCCCGCCACCTCGGCGTCGTATGCCGCGCTCGCCGGCGTTCTCGCGGACGATCAGCTCTACGTCGACACCGCGCGCTCGCAGTGCGATCGCTATCTCGCGGTCGAGCTCAACGCGGTGCTGACGGTGCCGTACACGAGCTGCGGCGGGCGGACCCTCACCCACGACGTGATCGACTCGAGCTACTCGCTCCTGTTCGCGGGCGCCGGCGGGTTCAGCTCGGCACTCGCGCCACGGATCGGCGACGGTGCGGGCGCGCACACGGACGTGAACAACCTGATGTTCCCGTTCCTCGGCGCGCCGCACTGAGAGTCGCGGTGGAGAGGCTTGGCGTGGAAGCGAGGCTCGTCGTCGCAACGCGGCTCGTCGTCGCAGCGACGCTCGTGGCGGTACTCGCGAGCGGCTGTCGCGGTGACCATGCGGCCGCGCGCCGCGACGAGCCCGCGACCTCGCTACCCGCGACCACGCCGACGACGCCCGCACCCTCGATCGCCGCGCCACCGATCGCCGCGCCACCGATCAGCTCGCTCATCGCCGCACTGCCGCAGAGCCCCGATGGGCCGCAGGAGCTGACCTCGCTCGACCTGCAGATCGAGCAGGCGCGACGCACGCAGGACTCCGAAGCGTTGATCGAGGGCCTCGCGCGACGCGCGATGCTGCGCGGGCGACACGAGGACTATCGCGCGGCACTGGACCGCGCGCGCGCATTTTGGGCAGAGGACAAACACAACACGCGCGCCCTGGCGGCGCTGATCCGCATCCACACGCAGCTCCATGACTTCGACGAGGCCGAGCACCGGATCAACGATCTGAGGCCGCTGGCGAGTGATCGTTCGGACTGGACGGCGCTCGAGGCAACGGTCGCCGAGGCGCGCGGCAAGCCCGAGCTCGCGCGCGATCATCGCGAGCGTACTGCCAAGGTTCATCCGACGCCGACGAACCTGACCAGCCTCGCGGCGAACCTCGCGATGCGGGGCGAGCTGGACGGAGCGGTCGCGATGATCCCGCGTGCCGCGGCGGCGCTGCACGACCCGTCCCCCGTGCTGATCAGCTGGCTGCTCGTCCAGTGGGGGCGGCTGTACGTGCAAAAGGGCGAGCTGGCCGCGGCACGCGAGCTATTCGCCGAGGCGCACGAGCGACTGCCGGGATATGTGGATGCCACCGTCCAGCTCGCGACCACCCTTCGCGCGACCGGCGGCGATCCAGATGACGTCGTCGCGGCCGCGCTCGTCGCCGAGCCGCACCACCCCGAGCTACTCGCGCTCGCAGGCAGGGCGAAGGACGCGCACGCGGCGTGGGCCGTGTATCTGACGCCGCCACTCGAGCGAGCATTCGCGGATCATGCAGCACGGTTCTATCTGGGTCCGGGTGGGGACCCGGCGAGAGCCCTTGCACTCGCCACGACCAACGACCTGAATCGCCTCACGTTGGAAGCTCGCACGCTCCTCGTCGAAGCCGAGCTCGCGAACGGACTGGTCGATCCGGCGTGCAGGGACGCCCGGCGCCTCACCTCCGGGACTCGCGCCCAGCAATTTGTGGCCTGGCGCGCGTACACGGCATGCGGGCAGACCGCCGAGGCCACCCTGCTCGCGCAGACGCTCGGCATTCGATGAGCCGATCCGCCCGGCGTACCCAGCTTCTGCCGTATCCTCGGCGTGGGTCATGGGACCGCTGCCGTATCCGCATCGCGCGACGTTCCTCGCCAGCACGCTTCACGTGCCCGGCGAGCTCGACGGTGCGAAGCCGTACCTCGCGCGGCTGATCTCGCTGCTCGTCTACGACCAGCTGGTTCGTCACCGCGTGGTCACGCTGGGCGATCATGATGACGAGCGCCTGGTCGACGAACAGGGCGCGCTGCTCGACGCCCGTCACCCGCAAGTCGAGGACAGCATCGACTGGTTCTTCCGGGTGTCGCGCCGTCACGAAGTGTTGTTCTTCGAGCTGGCGCTGGACCCGCGGCGTGCGAGCGCTCCGATCTTGCGGTCGCGACGACCGTACGGCTCCGTCGAGGAGTGGGGCTCGACACCCGACCTCGCGCTGTCACAGCAGCTCGGGCAATGTCTCGCTGGCTGGCTGACGACGCGCAGGTTGCCGCTGATCCCGGGGTTCCCGCAGTTCACCGCCGAGGATCTGCGCACTGCGGCCGAGCGGCTCGCGAAGCTCGACGGTCTCCTCCGGCAAGGTTCGGTTCTCGGTCAGCTCGGTGCTCTGTCGCAGCCCACGCCGCGCCTGGCGATTCCGTTTCTGCGCGTGCTCGCCGAGCTTGCGCGCGAGGACGCACGAATGCTCGATGGTGCGATCCTGCGCCTCGATCCCACGCATCCGGTCGCGCGGCGCAACCGCTACGTTGCCGGGTTGCTCAGCGGCGATACGGAGCGTCGCGCGATCCTGCCGCTCGTCGAGGAAGCGGCCATGTACGCGAAGCCGCACCTCTCGATCTGGGGCGAGCCGTTTGCCCAGCAGCGCGTGCTCGAGAACATGGGTGTCCGGCACCAGGGCATCGCGGCCAGCCTGATGCCTGCGAACCCGTACGCCTGCCACAACTACTCGTTGCAGCTCGCCGACCATTCGCGGAAAGAGGAGAGCTACCGCTGGGCGGATCGCGCCACCGTCGCCGCGCCCCAGTTCGGCGCCGCGCACCTCGATTGCGTACGACGCCTGCGCCAGGTCGGCCGCCCCGGCCAGGCGTTTGCCGAGGCGCAGTATCGCTGCCGCGAGATCCTCGACCGCTCCGCGAGCGGAAAGCTGGCGAGCGCGGACTGGCAGGCTCCACACCACGCCGCGCTGCTGATCGCCTTCGCCCACCTCGATGTCGGTCGGATCGCCGAGGCGATCGAGCTCGCCGACGATGCGATGTCGCGGTTGCCCGACGACGCACCGACACAGGAAGCCTTCAGCTGGGCCAGGAAGCGCATCGCGCACTGGAAGAGCGACGCCGGTCTGCTCGCGCGCTCGTACGCCTGGGAAGGTCATCACCGCGGCGATCCCGGCCGCGTGATCGCCGGCCTCACGCGAGGGCGAATCACCGACGACGAAGATGCGGGTATGTTGATGGAGGCGCTGACCGCAACCGGCCGGTTCGATCACGCGCAGATCGCGTACTGGCAGCTCGCCGGCCTCGACGGCACCGGAGTGCTCGGCGACGGCAAGGCGCGACTGGTGGCGGCAAAGGCGCTGATCCTCACCGGCGACCTCGACGAGGCGCTCGATCAGATCCAGATCGTGCAGCTGCGCCGCGGCCAGAGCCGGTTCGAGGCAGAGATCAACCGCGTGCTGCGGCTGGCAGCGACGCGGCCCGCATCCGAATGGGAGCGCGTGATCGAGCGCCGGCTCGAACGTGGTGCGATCCGGCTGGCGCAGCAAGCCGCACGCGACCTCGCCGACTTCGTGCCCGGACTCGACTCACTGATCGTCGCGCGCGCGCTCGGCGAGCGAACGAGGCTCGTGCTCGATCCACTGCTGATCGCAGACCTGGTGAGTGCGATGCCCGCTGCGGAGTCGACGTCATCGGCGATCCTCGGTCGCCTGTCGTTCCCCAAGGACGACACGCTGCGCGCCGCGGATCAGCTGGCGCAGGAATGGTGGAGCGTGCTCGTTCCGCCAGCGCGTGACCGCGATGCGCACGCCGCGGGAGCGATGCTCGCGCTCGGAGTCTCGCTCGCGAATTACTTCGTCGCGGCCTCCGGTCCGCCATCGCCGATCGCCGGCGCGTACCGCCACATCGCTACCGAGGCGCTGCACCTCGTCCGCCGCTCGCGTTACCAGATCGAGGCCGGCGCGATCCAGGCACTGTTACGGATCTTCGATTCGCTCGGGGGAGCGCCCGAGTGGCTGCTCGATACCTGGCTCGTGCGCATCGAGCGCTGCCTCGATCTCGAGGCCGAGCACGGCGCGTACCTCGACGGAATGATCACCGGCATGCCGGTGGTCCAGCGGTTGCTGCGCGGTGACGAGCGCATTGGCTGGGAGCTGCGGCTCGCCCACGATCTCGCGGTCGACCCGACGCAGTACGAGCCTGCCGCGATGCTGTTCGCTCGCTGCGCGCGCGCCGTCGAAGCGGGGAGCGTTCCGCTCGCGTGGTCGGAGGCTGCGGCCGCGGGCGCTCCGACGCAGGCCGCGCTCGACGTGCACTGGGTCGCGGCGCTGAGTAACCCGACCTCGTGCGCGGCACCGTGGCTCCGTGTCGCCAACGGACTGTTCGTCTCGAAGCGGCCGCTCGACGGCTTCCACGCGGCATGCCACGCGTTGACCTCAGCCACGGTGCAGGAGCGCGCACCCGCCCTCGAGTCGCTCGCGGTGAACTGGCAGGCGCTCGGGATCCAGACCCCGCTCGACGGCAGTGCCGCGTTCGATGCGGGCCTGCTCGCGGCGTCCGAGGATCGCCTCGACCTCGCGATCGAGCACCTGCGATGGGCCGCTGCGACCGAGCCCGGCAATGCGCAGCGGGCACAGAGCCTCGCTGTCGCGCTCGGCCGCACAGGACGTGGGCTCGAGGCGATTCGCATCCTGTCGCGACACGAACGCATCGATGCGCCGCGGCTGATCGGACGCGTGCTGCTCGACTCCGGTCGTGACGTCGATGCGGTCCCGATCCTGCGCTACGCATCGCGCCGGTTCCGCACCGCGGAGGACTGGACCGCGCTCGCAACCGCCGCGAGCCGCGCCGACAACGACGCTGTCACCGTCGAGGCGGGCCGGCGCGCCGTCACTCTCGGTGCCAAGGATCCCGCACTCCTCGTGATGCTCGCGACCAGCCTGTACCGGACCGGCGAGTTCGTCGAATGCGAGCAGCTGGCCAAACAGCTCATCGCCGACAGCGCTGCGCGCGATGCGCGGGTTGCCGGATTGCACGCGATGGCGCGCGCGCTCGCCGGTCAGGGCCGTCACGTCGATGCGCATCCCTATGCGAAGGCAGCAGCCGAGCTCGCGCCCAACGGCCACCTCGCGGCGGAGCTGATCGAGACGATGGACCGCATCGTCGCGCAGCAAGATCCGCCGGTGCGGCCCAGCATCGAGATGTCGATGGAGCGGCGTGCGTGTGTCGACCTCGAGAGCGGCAAGTTCGACGAGCTGTCGCCCGCGATCTCGAGCCCCTCGTGGGGTGTCGCGCGCGTCGCGCTTGCCGCGTGCGAGTTCCGCAAGGATGACGAGAGCGGCATCCCCGTCGCGCCGCGCGCGCTCGAGGCTGCGGTCGCGATGCTGACCCGCACCGAGGGTACGACCCACCCGGAGGCCACGCTCGCGCGGGTTCGCGCGCTGCGGATCCGCGACAATGCGTTCATCCAGATCGATCCCCCGCCGCCACTGGGGCTGCGCTACTCGATCGAGGAGTTTGATCGCGCGTATGCCGAGCGCGATCGCCGTCCCCATCGCCCGAGCGCGGTGATGAGCTTCGCGCGCTAGCAGGGACGCTCGGGGATGTACCGCTTCCTGTACTGGCTCGTGCTGCAGCGGCTCCCCGCCGAAGGCACGCACCGCGTCTCGTTCGCCCTCCTGCGTGCGCTCGTCGCGATTCCCGGCATGGGAGCCCTGGTGCGCTGGATGTTCGCGGTTCGCGCGCCCGAGCTGCGCGTCCGCGCGTTCGGACGCGAGCTACCCGGTCCCCTCGGCCTGGCCGCTGGCTTCGACAAGGACGCCAAGGGCGTCGGCGCGCTGCTCGCGCTGGGCTTCGGCTTCGTCGAGATCGGCACCGTCACCGCCGAAGCGCAACCAGGAAATCCCAGGCCGCGAATGTTCCGGTTGCCGCGCGATCGCGCCCTGATCAACCGGCTCGGCTTCAACAACGACGGCGCCACCGCTGCCGCGCGCCGCCTCGCACATCGGCCACCCGGAACCGTCGGCGTCAACATCGGCAAGACCAAGCGAGTCGCCGAAGCGGAGGCGCTCGCCGACTTCACGGCCAGCGCCGAGCGGCTCGCTCCCCTCGCGGACTACCTCGTCGTCAACGTCAGCTCGCCGAACACGCCGGGGCTGCGCGATCTCCAGGCGGTCGACAAGCTGCGCCCGCTGCTCGAGGCGGTGCGCGCGGCGTGCGATCTCGCGTCGCCGATGCGGCGCGTGCCGCTGGTCGTCAAGATCGCGCCGGATCTCGCGGATGCCGACGTCGACGCCGTCGCCGACCTCGCGCTCGCGCTCGGGC
>JACCQV010000826.1 GCA_013813945.1 Deltaproteobacteria bacterium
CCTCGCGCGCTACCGCGCATCGGACCTCGCCGAGCGCGTGGGCTTCCGTGCGTCCGGCGTGAAGCCCCGAGTAGCGCTCGTCATGGTCCGTGCGCGGGTCGCGCGCTGCCGGCGAGAGAGAGCCCGCCCGCCTCGGAGTCCGGGCCCCCTGGGGAGAGGTACGGCGCACGGGCGCTACTGCGAGAGTGCAATACCGCGCCTACTTCGAGCACACAATGAGCGAGCAGGCGAACGGCGCACATGCTGAGCAGGCTCATCAGCCTCGACGTCCGTCTTGTCTCGCATCGTACGTGCCGAGGCGCGCCGCGCTCCGGATCTCGAGATCAAACAAGGTCACGTCTCGCACTGTCGGCCCGCCCGACCGCGACTTCCCGAGAGTTTCAGACGATCGCGAAGCGACGTACTCGACGAGCGAGAGCGCGGTGCTTCGCGAGATGAACGAGCGCACTCAGGTTTTGGTCTGCAACGACGAGATGCGGTTTCATCTCGTCGAATGTCGGGGTTCCCTGCGCGCGCGTGCGGTCATCCCGTGGGCTTGGGACAGCGGCGCAGCGCCTCACGGATCACGACCTCGATCTCCCGATCCGCGCCCCCGTGGGCACACGCCTCCTCGACCGCCATCCGTGCAATTCCCGGCTTCCAGCCCAGGCTGACCAGGGCATCGCGAGCCTGCACTCGCACCACGGCGCCGGCCAGCTTCGTGCCGCTCACGTGGGCGCCAGCGGGGGTCACGAGACCGACCGGAGCAGCGTGATCGTGACGCCGGCGAGTCTCGAGCTGGTCAGGTGCGGTGCCGCTGATCGTCAGGGTCCCTGCGTGATGAGCGGTGTGACAGGAGCTGCACCGCAACGTCAGGTTGGACGGTTCATGCGTGCCACCGTGAGCTCGCGCGAGGATGTGATGAATCTCGAGCCCACGTGCGGATCGACAACCCGGTGTCTGGCAGCGTCCGTGGTCGCGCCGCCACACGAAGCGGACGACGGCGGGCGGGATGTCCTGATACGCGCGCTCGGGCCGATCAGCATCGAGCGAGCCGACGTGCTGCGCGTCGCACCTAGCGCGATCGACGGTCGCCGCGTCGACCGCGACCTGCACACCGGCGGCCTCCTGCTAGCCCTGCTCGCACCGGCCGCAGACCACCAGCGCGATTTGAAACTTCGCGCGTCCGGTGGGCTCCGCTTGCGACCCTCTCTCGAGCGCCGAGGTGCACAACGCGGCAACGAGCTCATCATCCTCCAGGTGGTGGCCGTGTTCCTCGTCGAGCGCGAGGGTCGCTTGGCGCAGCAGCGCAAACGTCGCGGGCGACAGCTTGTAGCTCACTACGTGCGAGCGGATGTCCGGATCCGCCGGATCGTCGGGATGATCGCCCGGCGCGTGCCCGGCCACGAGGTCCTCGACCTCGCGCTGGTTCTTGCCGGTGGCAGCCTCGACCCATGCCGCCTCCGTATCGGGTGTCGCCACCCGGACGAGCTCGCGAACGGCCGAGAACGTCAGGCCATCCTCCTCGCCAAGTGACTCGGTCAGCACCGGCAGGTGCGCCAGTGCTCGCGCCACACGCAGGCGATCTTGTGCCGTGCGCGGCGCGTACCCGAGGACCCGCTCCATGTAGTCGAGGATCGAGACCATGCCGAGCGGCTTCCAGATCTGCAGACGCTCGGCCTCGCGCAGCCAGTACGCCTCGTTCGCATCGAGGGCGGAGCGCTGGCGTGCGTTGGTGTGCAGCCGATCGTGAACTTGACGCCAGTCCGCGCGATCGGGCGTCGCACGTCCCGATCCGAACGTCGGTTGCTCGTCACAAACTCCGTCTCGCGTTCCTTCACGCAACATCGTTCACGCCCCTTCTCGGCGCGTGCATCAGCCGGTCGTCGACTCGCGCGCGCACGACTTGAGTACCACGTCGAAATTCGACGCACTGTGCTGCGCCGTGCGCTCACAGACTGCACGCAAACGACGATGATGCCGCCGCGAACGAGAACGCCGCACAGACTCGAGCACAGCAAGTCCTCGACGGAAAACCGACACATCCCGCGGGCCCGCATTCGTGGCGAAGAGAAAGTGTGTCAAGCAACTCGTTCGAGAATATCTAGACGAATGATGCGACCGTCAGAAACTCGGACAGCCGCTCGTGGAGGAATGATGCTGGCGCGGGTTCCACGAGTACGTGTTGATCCTGACGCGGCCTTCCGGCTTGGATGACTTCGGTGACCGGCGAGAACCGCACAGCGCGGCGTTGCACTAAACACAATTGCCTTGATCGGGAGACAACCGTGGACGTGGCACGACGGAGATGATCCACGACCAGTGCGACCTTGTTTAGAACGGCTCGGCGATTCCGAGGCAGCTGATCTAGCTCGTACTCATAGGTGAGATCTTAAGAGCGGTTCCCGACGAGGATTGGCGGGAGATCCCGGGGATCGACAAGCGACAACGACAGCCTCCAAGCTGCGGTTACCACGCCAACAGTTCGGAGACCGCCGTTGTCT
>JACCQV010000846.1 GCA_013813945.1 Deltaproteobacteria bacterium
CCGCCGCCGAGGATCGAGATGGAGATCGGCATGCCGCTGTCCCACGAGCTCACGGCCTCGAGGTTCTGGTTCACCGCGATAATGTTGACCGCGTAGGTGTCCCGGTCGCCCTCGGGACAGATCGCGAGACCCGCGAACGAGATGTCCTTGCGCTGGGTCGCGACCGGCGTCGCGTAGGCGGTCTGGATCGTGTCGTTCTTGCCGGCGCCCTCGAGGATAGAATCGTCCGCGCACTGGAACCCGGTCGGGCCTGCGTCGACCACGCCGCCGCTGTCCGAGATGCAGACCATCGTGCCCATGCCCTGGTCCTGGCACGAATAGCTTTCAGGGCAGCGTGGCTCCTCGGTGTCGCACGCGAACGCTCGGCCGGGGAGGTCGGGGTTGTATCCGTTGCATGCGGAGAGTGCCGCGGTCACGAGAACGAAAGCTAGGTTGCGCATGATGACCTCTAGAACCGGCCCGCCGCAGCGGCGCCCATGAATCCATTCGCTCCGTCGCCGACCGTGGGGACCACGGTCCACGACGCGACCGGCGCTGCGGGCTTCCTGCCCGACATCCGCTCGGTGTTGGGCTTCTTCGAAGTGAGCTCCTTGTACCAGAAGTACCCGGCGACCGCGGTCGCGCCGATTCCGACGACCAGCGTCACGTTCGACAGGGTCTCGCGCAACTGACCGGATGACTGCAGGCCCTTGTTGTAGTCGTCGAACGAGCCGCACGGGGGCGCGCCACACGCCGACGATTCGTCCTCGAGTGCGGTCGCGAAGTTGCCGGCCTGCACGTTGAAGATCACGGAGAGGAGGATCATCCCGCCGGCTGTTCCGGTCGCCGACCACTTCGCGATCTTGAACTTCTTGCTGCCCGGGGTGGTGAGCCCCTGGCCACCCGTCGGCGTCGGCTCGAGCTCCGTGCCATCGTCGCCGGGAACCACGGCGATCTTCTTCGGCGTCTTCTTCTTGCCGGTCAGCGGATCCTCTTCGGTGTCATCGCCGACCGTCTCCTGTGGCGTCACGACCGTGCCCTCGTCGGTGAAGTCGGGATAGAACCGCGGCGAGGCGCCCGGCTCGAGCGTCACGAGGTTCGGGCTCGTCGACTTGCCCGCCTTCGCGACGGTGGCGCCCGACTGATCCTTGACCTCGATGTAGTACTGCATCGACTCGCCGAGCATCTTCTGCGCGGGCACTCGACCGACGAGCTCCTTGTAGCGCCACTTCATCTCCTTCGAGGTGAACTTGCCCTCGCCGGCGGTGCGGTAGTTGAGCGTCACCGTCCAGCCCGAGTCCTCGGGAACGAACGCGGTGATGTCGAGCGGCTTCTTCGGCGGTGCGGTGTCGACGGCCTGGTGCTGGAAGTCCGCTTCCTTGTACGTGCCGGCCGGCTTGATCTTGATCGGCTCGGTGCGCGTCGGAGTTGGCGTCGGCGTCGTGACCGTCGGCCCCGGCGTCGGCGTCGGAGTCGGAGTCGCGCCGCCCCGGAACTTCAGCTCGAGCTCCGCCACCTTGTCGGTGACCTCGCCGCGCTGCGCGGCATCCGCCGGCGCGTCGGTGAGGAACTTGCGGTAGTAGAACAACGCGATGTCGTCCTGACCGGCCTTCTCGTTCGCGAAGCCGATGTTGTAGAGCAGCACCGGGTTCTTGGAGAGCTTGTACGACTCCTTGAACTTCGCTGCGGCTTCGGCGAAGTCGCCGGCGTCGAACAGCTTCTTGCCCGCGGCAAACGCGGCCTTGGCTTTGGTCATTTCCGCCGGCGTGGGCTGCTGAGCCAGTGCGGGCGTAGGCGTTACGATCGCCAGGGTGGCGAACGCGATCGCGAGAGCGATGATGGAACGATTCACGTGACCTCCGAGCCACGGGTCAGTCAGTCGAAGACCCCGTAGCAGCGCGTACTTATCCCACGTGAGCTACTCGATGCAACCAGTGTTTCGCAGTGCCTCGCGACTGTGTGCTGATGCACAAAAAGCAAAGGCCGCTCGGCGTGGGTTGCCGGCGGCCAGATCGATCGCGCAGGACGGTCTAGAACGGGTCGACGATGCCGCCGGCCGGCTTGGCTGCCTTGGTCGGCTTCGTGGTCTTCTTCGGCGCCGGGGTCTCGGCGAACGGGTCGACGACGCCGCCAGCAGGCTTCGTGGTCTTGGCCTTCGGGGTCGACGTTGCCTTGCTCGCCTTGGCGGCCTTCGCAGCCTTGGCGGCAGCAGCCTTCTCGGCCTTCTCGGCCTTCGCGGCAGCGGCCTTCTCGGCCTTGGTCGGGCCTTCCGGCTCGGCAACGGCCTTGTCAGCAGCGGCCTTGTCGGCAGCGGCCTTGTCGGCAGCGGCCTTGTCGGCAGCGGCCTTGTCGGCAGCGGTCGTGT
>JACCQV010000854.1 GCA_013813945.1 Deltaproteobacteria bacterium
ACACATCCAGCGTCTGGAAATGGAACATCGACCCGGTATCGGCCGGTGGCTCGGCCGGTTGCCTCGGAGTCGCCTACGCAGACGCCTACGCCTACGCCTACGAGGTCAACACAAGCGATCCCTGGGGCTAGAGCAGGATCGGCGCCGACGTCGTCACACCGGCGCCGAACCAGCGCACGCCGCTCGTGTTGAGCATCGTGGCCGCACCGCTCGTCGAGTTGATCTCGATCAGCTTGCCGGTATCGGCATCGAAGCCGTCGTCGACGAAGCCGTAGATCTTGCCGCCCCAGAAGCCGAGGCCGAAGATCTTGTCGTAGCCAGTCGCGGTCGCGAGCGGCGTGGCCTTCCACGTCGTGGTGTCGATCCGCGCGAGGTAGTCCGTCATGCCGGAGCCGACGTTGACAGTCGCGAACACGCCGAAGCCGCGCACGCCGAAGATGTCGCCGCTCGAGACGACCTGCATGCTGTTGTGCATGCCGTAGTTGCCGAGCAGCGTGGCGCTGCCGGTGGTCTCATCGATCTTGTAGACGTTCCCCTGATCGTTCGCCGAGATCAGAATGTCCGGATCGTTCATCGTCGCGCCGGGGACGTACGACAGGCTCGTGAAGTTCTGTGCGCTCGCCGAGAGATCGCGAATGAGGGTCGCGGCGCCCGTGGTCGCGCTGATCGAGTACAGCTTGAGGCGGGTGATGCCGACCAGGCGGTCGTCCTTGTCGACCGCGAGATCGAGCAGCCCGGTGTCGAGTCCGGCCATCGCGCCGATCTCGGTCGGCGCCAACGTGGTCGGATCGAGCCGATAGAGCCGGTCGCCGCTGTGGCCATAGACCCGCGACACGGCGGGTGTCGCAGGTGAGTCGACCTGGGAGCCAGGCGCGTCGACCGTGTCGTTCTCACGACCTGCAGGTCCGCATGCGGCCAGGAATGCGAGCGAGCCCAGGAGAATCCTCATATCGCGGCGGACTCTAACCGACAGACCGGAACAGAAACACTGCAATTCGATCGTGACAGCGTCAACCAGAGTGAGATCATGGGAATCTCGTTTAGGTGAGGCGAGTTGAGTCTCGCCGGAGCCCTCCGACCACGGTACCGATGCCCCCGCCGCCGCCCGTCCCCGACCGCACCGTCACCCTTGCGCCGCGCGAGTCAGATGCGTCTGTCGGAGCTCGGGCTCCCGCCCCGATAGCGGCACCCCCGACGGACGATCCCGAGCGCTACGAGCTCGTCGGCGAGCACGCACGCGGTGGTCTCGGACGCGTCGTGCGAGCGGTCGACAAGCGGCTCGGCCGCACGGTGGCAGTGAAGGAGCTGCTGCGGCACAACGAGTCGAACGAGGCGCGCTTCATGCGCGAGGCATTGATCACCGCGCGCCTCCAGCATCCCGGCATCGTGCCGGTCCACGAGGCCGGCCGCTGGCCGAGCGGCGACCCGTACTACGTGATGAAGCTCGTCGAGGGCCGCACGCTCAAGGAGCTGATCGCCGAGCGTACGCCGCTGCGGGATCGGTTGAGCCTGTTGCCCCACGTGATCGCGGTCGCGGATGCCGTCGGTTACGCGCACTCGGAGGGCGTCATCCATCGCGACGTCAAGCCGTCGAACATCATCGTCGGCGCGTTCGGCGAGACGATCGTCGTCGACTGGGGCCTCGCGCGCGACTGCCGCCGCGACGTACCCGAGCCCGAGCTCGGCGACTACGTGTCGCCGTCCGGATCCGGTCCGGTCTCGACCGTGTCCGGGAAGGTCGTCGGCACGCCCGCGTACATGTCCCCGGAGCAGGCGCGCGGCGAGCTCGTCGACGAGCGCGCGGACGTCTATGCGATCGGCGCGGTCCTGTACGAGCTGCTCGCCGGAACCCCGCCGCACGTCGACACGACGCCGCAAGCAACCCTCGATCGCGTGCTCGCCGGTCCGCCGCTGCCGTTGACCTCCGCGGTACCGCACGTCCCCGGCGAGCTCGGGACGATCGTCGCCAAGGCGATGGCCCGCGATCCGCAGGCCAGGTATGCAAACGCGACCGCACTCGCCGAGGATCTGCGTCGCTATCAGACCGGCAAGCTCGTCAGTGCACACTCGTATTCCGCCTGGTCGCTGCTGCGGAAGAAGGTCTCGCAGCACCGCGGCGTCGTCGCAGTCGCGCTTGCCAGCACGATCGCGCTCGGTGTCGTCGGCGTCGAGTCATTTCGCCGCGTCGTCCACGAGCGCAACATCGCGCAGCACGAGCGTGGCCGGACCGAGGATGCGCTGTCGCAGGCCGAGAAGCGGAAGCGCGAGCTGGTGCTGCTGCAAGCGATGACCGCGCTCCGCAAGGATCCGACGGCAACTGTGGCCTGGCTCAAGACGTACGAGATCGGTGACGAAGACCGAGCGCAGATCGTCAACGTCGTCGATGAAGCCGTCTCGCTCGGCGTCGCTCGTCACGTGTTTCGCCCCGGGGAGTGGGCCGTCGATGCGGTGTTCACGCCCGATGGCTCGCGCGTCGTCGTCGCCGTACGCGATGGCGTGATCCGCGCCTACGACCTGCGGACCGGGTTGTCGACGTCGCTCGGTACCGCGCCGTCCGCGCCCGAGGTGATCGAGCTGGCACCCGACGGCAGTGCAGCGATCACGGCTGGCACGCTCGGTGAGGTGATGCTGTGGCCGCTCGACGGCGGCGCGCCGCGAACGCTGATGCCGAGCACCGGTCGGATGGCGATGTCGCTTCGATTCTCGCCGGATGGCACCCAGGCGCTCGTCGATCGGGACAAGGGTGTGCTCGAGGTCGTCGCGCTCGCGGGCGGCGAAGCCACATACATCGGCGTCAAGGGTGCGCTGAGGGCGGTCGTCGCCGATCGCGATTGGTCGAAGCAAGCGATCCTGAGCTCGCCGAACGCGATCTCCGCGCTCGACGGGAAGGTTCAGCGATCGCTCGGCTCGACGACAAAGGCGATCACGTACCTCGGTATGTCACCGACGGGCGACCTCGTGATCGTTCACGATGGCGCCTCGGTCTGGTCGATACCGTACGCCGGCGGCGCGATGAAGCAGCTGACGAGCTATCCGCACAAGCTGATCGGTCTCGCATGGTCGCCGGACGCAAAGACGCTTGCGCTGGTCGGGCACGCGCATGATGTCGTGTTGATCGACGTCGCCACGAGCAAGGTCCGCGAGCTGCGCGGCCATACCGATGCGCTCTACACGGTGGCCTGGACGCGCGACGGCAAGCGCCTGCTGTCGGCAAGCGACGACGCCACTGCACGCGTGTGGACCATCGCCGATGGCACCTCGACGGTCCTTCGCGGCCACGACGATGACGTCTATCGCGCGCGGTTCTCCGCCGACGAGCGCCAGGTCGCGACCGCGAGCCTCGATGGCAGCGTGCGCGTGTGGCAGATCGATCGCTCCGATGCGCGTGTGCTCACCGAGATGGGTGCCATCGAGAACCTCGTCCTCGAGGGTGACGTCGCGGTCGTGCGCACTTCGACGTCTGTCGCGCGCTGGAACATTGCGTCGGGTCAGCGCGCGGGCCTGTTCTCATGGGGGCAGGATCAGAAGAGCCTCGGAACTGGCGTGCCGTCGCGCGATGGCGAGCTGTTGCTCGTGCCCGGCGCAGACTGGTCGATGGAGCTGCGCCATCGCGACCGCCCCCCGCTCCAGCTCGTCGGGCATAAGGGCGCGATCACGAGGCTCGAGTTCTCGCGCGACAACAAGTTCCTGTACTCGGCGTCGTCCGATGGCACCCTGCGCCGCTGGGACACCACGACCGGGGCATCGTCCTTCATCGTCGAGGGAACGATCGCCGTGCGCGGATTCGCGCTCGCCGCGGATGGCCGGATCGCAGTGCAGGTGGGCGACGAGGCCCGCATGATCGCGGCCGATGGAACCTCGACGACGCTCGGCAAGGGCGGCAAGTGGTGTGTCGCGTACGCCGAGTTCGACAGGGTAGGCGATCGCTTGATCATCAACCGATGCGACCGCAGCGTCGCGCTTGTCGTCGGCTCCGAGGTCCTGGACCTGGCCGATGCGTACGCGACGAACCGGATCGGGGCTTCGAAGGACGGCACCATGATCGCCGGCGCGATGGGCGATCGCACCGTGCGCGTCTGGGATGCACGCACCGGCAAGCAGCTCCACGTCCTGCGGGGTCACACCGATCTGGTGATGGACGTCGCGTTCTCACCCGATGGCAGCCAGGTCGCCTCGTCGAGCTACGACAAGACGATCCGGATCTGGCAGCTCGGCACGCACCGCGCTCGTGTTCTGCGTGGCCACTCGAGTGCGGTGGATCGTGTTGTCTGGCGCGACGACTCACATCTCGTGACCGGTGGTCGCGATGCCACGCTACGGATCTGGGACGTTCCGTCGATGAGCTTGCCGACGCCCGCGGAGCTCGCCGCTCGGCTGTCGGCGGCGACGAGCGCCCGGATCGATCTCGATCGCCCGACGACCGTCGACGGTGCGGGCGGATCGTCCTGACCCCTGTCCGTGAACCGGTCTCCACACGCCTGGTTTCACCTGGTCTGGCTTCGCTATCGTCTGATACTGCGCGAGCGTGAAACCGGACGGCATGGGGCCGACCTCGGGATCGTGCTCCGGCCGCCATATCGACGCGACGCGCGACTTCACGTACGTCGTCGTGCCGTAGACCTGGTCAGGCGTCCGGCAGCTCCATGTCTCTGGCACGAACGTACGCAGCGCACGCGTCCATCTTCTCGACCTGGCTCGCGCTGGTCTGATTCAGATTGACGGTGAGGTAGTTGATGCAGTCCGGCGTGGTCGTGCCGCACGCCGACGTCATGCCGTCGATCGGGTGATCGAGGCAGCACTGAACGATTGCATCGGGAACGAGCTGGGCCGCATCCATCGTGCGGCTATCGAAACATTCCTGGTACGTCGGGAACGACTCCGGCGGATCCTCGCCACAGGCCGACACCAGGATCACCATCAGCGCGAAGAGGCGTGCTCGCATGGCCGGAACGTACTACGCCCGGCCATGCGCTAGCGATTTCCGATGTCGATCAAGACGTCGGGTCAGTCCATCCGGTGCTTGAGTGCACTCAGCCGGTCATGGGTCTGCTGCTGCGCCGGTCGCAGTCTTGTCTCCACGAGCATGCGGGCCTGCGGCTCGAGCTCATCGGCGTCTGCCTTGTAGTCCTTGAGACCATGATCCTCGCCCTCTTCGAGCGCGGCGATCGCGGCTTTCTTGCCGAGGACCTTCGCACCACCCTCGACGACCTTTGCGAACACTCCCCACGGACCGGAGCCGGATGCGGGCTCGCCGCCGGCGGCGATGATCGCCTCTTGCAGCATCATCACGCGGTCCTGATGCGACTTGAGATTGACGAGCAGCTCGTCGCGCGCCGTGCTGATGTCATCGACCTTGTCGAGAGCCATCTGATAGGTCTCGACCGCCGACATCTCGCCACGCAGGAAGCTGTTCAGTTGTTCGACGCTGGATTTGGTAGCCATGATTGAGGTCCCTTCTCGGTTGGTTATTTCGTCATCTGGAGGACGGTCACGTACGGCTCCTCGCCGCGCTTGCCCTTGATGACGATCCTGTCCTTGGTCGCTGCGGCATCCGCTGCCTGATAGGCGGCGGCCACGCTGACCAGTGGCATGTCATTGATCGATTCGATCGTGTCGCCGTTCTGCGCGCCGAGCCGAGCGGCGGTCGTACCCGGCTTCACGCCGACGATGCGCATCGCGGACTGCCCGACGATCCGCTCGAGGTCGACTCCGCCTTCACCTGTCATGAGATTTCGCAGATCGCTCGTCGTGATCGCGTGTTCGGTAGTTCTCGGCATGCGCTATAGCCAAGCAAGGTCGATGCCGCGCACCCCGGGCCAGCTCCATGCGTTGCGCTCACGGCGTGAGCACGCACAAGCGAATCGAGCGCTCGCGCGCATGTTCCGGATGACGGGTGCGCGTAGTGCCGTGGTCCGACTTCACGAGGGTCCTCTCGAGACCCTGTATCTGCCCGATCTCGACATCTGGCTCGCAGCGCACGCGCTCGCGAATCGCTATCGCAACGCGTTTGGACCGGGCGATCCGGTAGGGCGCCGCAACCTGTGGCCGAGCATCCAGCTCAACCTCGCGCTCGCGCCCGGCAGTGCACGGCCCCATGCGCGATTTCTTCGCGATGCCCGCGAGCGGATCTGGATCGCACACACCGGCACGCTCGGCGGAAGACAACCGGGTATCTCGCGCGCAGGTTTCCTCGATCTGCTCGGTGGCGGGCGACCCGTCACGATCGATGGTGCAACCGAACAGCTCGTGGTGCTCGGGACGCTGGCCGAGCCCTTCGGCTTGCTCGCTCAGATCGCGCGCGTCACGCATGCGGCGAGCCACTTTCGCAGTGCTCTCGCGGCCGGGCTGTCTACCGGCGCGAGCGGCTGAGATACGCCGTGGCAGCTTCCGCGTCGAGCGGCTCGGAGAAGTAGAAGCCCTGCACGTACTCGCACTCGAGCTGGCGCAAACGTTCGAGTTGCTCGACGGTCTCCACGCCCTCGGCGATCACATCCATCCCGAGGTTGTGGGCCAAGGAGACGATGGCCCGGACGATCTCCGGGCGCTCGGTCTTCTGGCCGATGCGGGAGACGAACGAGCGATCGATCTTGAGACTCGTCACCGGAAAGTTGTGCAGGTAGCTGAGGCACGAGTAGCCGGTACCGAAGTCATCGAGGCTGATCGCGATCCCTAGCTCGCGGAGCCGGGACAGCGTGTGCTGGATCGCCGGGTCATTCGGCATCATCGCGCTCTCGGTGATCTCGACCTTGAGCTTTCTCGGATCGAGAGCGACAGCCTGGGCGGCCCGCTCGATCTCGCCGCCGAGGTCAGCCTGCAACAGCTGGCGCGTCGACAGGTTGACGGCCATCGTCAGCTCCTGTGCGCCATCCTGGTGCCACGCCGCGAGCTGCCGGCATCCCTGCTCGATCACCCACAGGCCGATCGGATTGATCATGCCGCTCTCCTCGGCGATCGGGATGAACTCGCCGGGGGAGATGATCCCGCGTTCGGAATGGTGCCAGCGGACGAGCGCCTCGAAGCCGACGATCGTGTGACTGACCGACGCGAGGATCGGCTGATAGTGGAGAACGAGCTCTTGACGCTCGACCGCGTGAGCGAGGTCGGACTCGAGTCGGAGCTGGGCACTCACCGTGCCGTGCATCTCGTGGTCGAAGACCTGATAGCGCGACCGCCCTTCCTCCTTTGCGCGATACAGGGCGACGTCGGCGTCGCGGAGCAGGTCCGTACTCCGTTCGTAGCGCGCGTTCATCATGACGATCCCGATGCTGGCGCTCGCCAGCACCTCCTTGCCGTCGATGTCGAACGGAGTCTTGAGTGCGTTGTGGATTCGCTCCGCGGTTCGCGTCGCGTCCTTCACGCTGTGACTGCCGTCGATCAGGATCGCGAACTCGTCACCGCCGAGCCGAGCGGGGGTGTCGACCTCGCGGAGACACTGCTGGAGGCGGCTCGCCACGCCGATCAGGAGCTGGTCGCCGGCGAGATGTCCGAGGGTATCGTTCACGATCTTGAAGCGATCGAGATCGAGCATCATGACCGCAAAATCGGGGCTCGTGCGCCGGCGAGATCGAGCGACCGCACCGTTGAGGTGCTCCATGAATAGCGCGCGATTGGGCAGGTTCGTCAGGCTGTCGTGGTGCGCGAGGTCGAACAGCTGCTGCTGCGCGATCTTGCGCTCCGCAATCTCCCGGGCGAGCGAGCGATTGGTCTCGGCCAGCTCGGCGGTACGAGCCGCAACACGTTCCTCGAGCTTCGCGTGCGCCGCATGAAGCGCGAGCTCGTTCTGTCGCAGATTGACGAACACCGAGACTTTTGACCGCAGGGCTTCGGGATCGAACGGCTTGAGAATGTAGTCGACGGCGCCCGACGAATAGCTGCGGAGAATGTGGTGCTGCTCGGGATACGCGCTGAGGAAGATGATCGGCGTGTGCCGCGACTGCGCACGCTGCCGCAGCAACGCGATCGTCTCGAACCCGTCGAGCCCCGGCATGCGGATATCCATGAGGATGACGGCGAACTGCTCCTGGAGGACCGCACGAAGCGCGTCGTTTCCGGAATTCGCGAGCACGAGCTTCTGCCCCAGCGGCTCGAGGCTCGCCTCGAGTGCCAGCAAGTTCTCCGGCCGATCATCGACGAGGAGAACGCTTACCGGTGGCAGGTCTGTACTACTCATGACTACCAGAGCCGCTGAGCCGCCGCGGTTCAACTGTATCTCAGCGCGCGCGAGATCCTGGTGTGGTGTCCACGCGATCGGAAAGAGTAGCCTCACGGGGGCGGACCGACGGCACGGCAGGCGATTCAGAAGCGATCGAGCGCGACGGTCTTGATCAGGGTGTCGAACCTACGCGCGTCGCATCCGGGCAGGCTGTATGCGCGAGCGCGGCATCGCCGTACTCGACGTGAAACACCGCCTTGCCCGCCGCGATGAACGGCATCAGCAGATCGCACTTTTCGTACTGCACGCACTCCTCAGTTCGTTCTCGAGGCGATCTCGAGTTCGCGTTGCCATCGACATTGTCCGGCTCGACGCCGTCGCAGCCGCGCGCGCGAGCTCGGTCGAGGCGAGCCGCCCATGATCGATCGCACGGCTCGGAAGCTCGGCAGTGTCGGGACGCCAGTGCCCGTGGCTGTCCGCGCGTGCAGGCGATTGATGACGCGGGCCTCGTATTGCCGACGGTGCGGACGCTCACGATCGTTCGCGCTCGATGATCTCGCCCGTGCTCCGCACGTTGCAGTCACAGGCCTGCGGTTGAGTAAGGCGAGCTACGGAGCCAACGTGGTGTGCGCGTTTCGCACAGGGCGAGATCTTGTAACGGTTAGGGCACCGCGGTGCCTGCCAGTGGACGTGCGGCGCCTGACTGGAGTCAACTGGTCGCCATGGGGACCCGCACCACGCTCGTGGTGGCTGTCGTCTCGGCGTGCTCGGCCTCGAGTATCCCGATCGATCCAACGCCACCGCCTCCACCACCGCCGTCGGACAACCCGATCGACGTCGCGATCTGGCCTCGGCTCATCGAAGAGGGCTTCACGGATCTGACACCGGCGACGACGAACGAGCTCTGCCGCCGGATCTCTCTCGACCTCACGGGCGTGAGCCCGCAGGCGGACGAGGTCGCGACGCTGTGTACGGGTAAGTCGCCCGAGCAGATCGTGCGCGGGTTCATGGCCCTGCCGCGATTCCGCGACACCGAACGACGGTTCTGGATCCGTCGCATCGGCGCAGAGCCGACCGCCCTGATGGCCGATCACATCGCGGACGCCGATCGGATCTACCTGGCGGCGGCCGACGGCACGATCGGATACGACGACATGGTCGCGCAGCTCGTCGCGCACCCGATCATCACGCTGCATCGCTCGATCGCGGAGGCAGACGATGTGGCGCCGACCGTCCTCCACGTGTTCAACACGTTCCTCGGCCGCGCGCCATCCGCGATCGAGATCGACGATTTCGCGAACCTCCTGCGTCCGTGGCAGCGCCGGTTCGAGGACCGCTACGATCTGGGCTACAGCTATTACGTGCGGCCGGCCGCGCTCGATCCGCGGGCCTGCCTCGATGCCGTGCTGGGTGCGTCCGCGTGTACCTCGACGCTCCTCGGCGCGCCCACCACCGTCGATCTCCAGATCACACCGCGGGTTCCGAGCGGGTACTCGCAGACCAGCGACAACCTCTACTATTACGAGCTCGCACAGGGCGACATGCCGGCGGCGCTCCAGGCCGAGCTCGAAAAACCCGGCCGCTTGCTCGCGACCCGAGCCGAGCTGTGGGACGAGGCCGCGGATGTTGCGCTGTCACGCTTCGTCGGCTGGTGGAGGTCGACGCCGAACGAGCCCGACAGCGTGTTGCCCGAGGTCCAGCAGGCACTCGGCAGCTGGTTTCGTGGGCACGAGACGCGCGATCTCCGCGAGCTCTACGTCGTCGTGATGACGTCGCTCCTCTACACGAGCTCCTCGGAGGTTGTGACCGACGGAGAGCGGCCACCATGGACGACAGGTCCTACCAAGCTCCTCGAGCCCGAGCAGCTCCTCGACAGCGTCGCTCGCGCGCTCGGCCGTGAGCTCGGCCAGTGTGATCCTCACACGGAGGAAGAGGTCGGCCTCGACTTCTACTGGCCCGATCGGCTGCGGACGTCGCAGCCCTCGGGCTGGTACGGGTTCGGCTACGACTTCTATCGCCAGTCGGCGGTGATGCTGGGCGGCTGCCTCGGCGCGCGGCAGGCACCTCGCAATCCCGGATTGCCCGCGTTGCTGACGCACATCGAGCTCGCGCGAGGGCTGTGTGCTCCGCCATCCGAGCTGCTGCCTGCGGGGATCGACGCAGCCGCACCGGCGACCGTCGCGGTTGCGACCGACCTGTTCACGCGGTTCCTCGCTCGTGCGCCCGCGAGCGACGAGGTCGCGATGCTCGACGCCGCCGCGGCAGCGTGCCTCGGCGATTCCGGCTGCGCCACCGCAAAGAACCTCGCCATCGAGGTGTGCGGTGCGCTCCTCCGCTCCAGTGCCTTTCTCTACTACTGAGGTTGATCATGCGAATCCGCCGAAGAGACTTCCTACGCACCACCGCTGCCGGCGCCGCGATCGCGTTGATCGGGTTATCGCGCAAGTCGTCGCATGCAGCCGAGCCGAGTCGCGCGCGCCGCGTGTTGATCATCAACGCAGGCGGCGGCTTGCGGTCGAGCGCGGCCTTCAACGCATCGCCCGATATCGCGCTCAATCCGTGGGGCGTCCTCGGTCAGGCGGGTGTGTTGCGGCTCGGCGCCGTCCTGCGTGCGGACGAGGCAGCGGTCACGACAACGGCCGCCTCGTGGCCCGGCGGTGGGAGTGTCCCGTGGATCAACCAGGCCGCGACGTCCTTCGGGCTGATCGCCGCCGCCGATCACGCACCGGATGGCTCCACGCGGGCCGGCGATCACACCGATGACGAGCCGCGCATGGGGACCGGCTACTTCGGCAAGCTCGACGCACCCGGTCTGGTGACGGTTCTCAACCGCTTCATCGGTCCCGGCGCCAGCGCTCCGGTCGCGACCATCGGCGGCGCTGAGTTTGGAACGGCGCCGCCGGCCTGGGTCTCCGACAAACCGATCCAGCTCGCGTATGACGAGCTTCCCGGACAGGCACCCGTCGGCGGCACGGCGACCGTCGGACGTCCTCTCGAGGCTGCGCTCGACGCTCGCTATCTCGCGCGCCGCCGTCACCTCGCACGTGCGGCGGTGCAGTCACTCGTCAACACGAAGGCGACCCTGCGCCGATTCGGCCCGGTGCTCGCAGACAAACGCCTGCGGTTCGATAGCGCGACGTACCTCGGCGAATCACTGGACGGGATCACGAATCAGATGCTGCTCGAGGCTGTTGGTGACGCGCCGGAAGCCGGTCGTCCGCGCGATCGAGGAGCACGTAACGTCGCGCTCGCTCTGCGCTTGCTGCAGCTCGGGTCACCCGCGGTCAGCGTCTCGATCGGCGGCTTTGACACGCACGACAGCGAAGTCCAGGAGGCACCACAGCTGTACACCCGGTTCGCACGGTTCATCGCCGGCGTTCACTTCGCCCTGTCGCGGATCCCGGATCCGATGATGGGTGGCTCGATGCTCGATCACACGCTCGTTGTCACCACGAGCGAGTTCGGGCGAAGCGGCATCGCCGGAGGCTTCAACGCCGCAGAAGGTACCGACCACGGCGAAGGTGCCGGCTGGCGCTATCAAGCGCACGTGGTGTTCGGTGCCGGCGTCCGTCCGAATAGACTGCATCCGACCGATGACACGAATCGCCCGTTGACGAAGCCCGCCTCGACCCACGCCTTGCTCGCGACGATCGCGGCAGCGACCGGCGTGCCGCAGGAGGCGATCGCCGCACAGTGGCCATCCGGGACGGGGCTGCATCCGGAAGGAGGTCCGCTGTGGGATCTCTGGGCATGAGCCGCTGGCTCGCGACCGTGGCGGTGCTCTCCGCCTGCGGCAACGACATGAGAACGACGGACGAGCCGACGGAGACGCCGGCGTACCGCGATATCAACGAGCTGTTCGATCAGGGGTTCGCGCGGACCTGCTCGCTCAATAACGGCGTCTGCCACAACTCGAAGAGCTATCCCGACCTCCACACCGTGACCGGCCTGATCGGGACGATCGATCAGCCGTGTAACTCCGATACGACGGATCCGGTCCTGATCCACGACGCCTGCGAATCCGCCGCCGATCGGCTGGTGATCCCTTCGGCGGGGATCGACGTCCGGATCGTCAGCGCCACGCTCGCACCCTCGGAGCAAGAGCTCGACGTGCGCAACCTGACGCAGGTCACGCTCGTGCTGGATCCAGCGCCAACCGGGCTTACCGTGGGAGCGACCGACACCGAGGTCCGCCGCGACGCGACGATCTTCGCGGTCGGCGAGTATGGCGCGCGAGTCGCGTCGGTCAACGGAGCCGAGGTGGTGCTCGATCTGCGCAGCGCCTACGGCGAGACGTCGACCCGGCGGTTCTTCGACGTCCGCGTTCAACCGCCCGGACCGCTGCGGATCCATGTCGGCGATCCGAATGGAAACGGGATCCAGGGCGCGCGGACCACCACGATGCCGTTGATCGCGGTGGGCGATCCGGATGGCAGCTACCTCATGCGTCGCCTGGTCGACGATTCGTTCGGAGAGCTGATGCCGCGGCAGTGCCGGACCTGGGACGATCGCGCAAACCGGGCGCTCGGCTGCTGGATTGCCGGGCTTCGCGTCGATGACGACGGTGCTGTCATCAACGCCTTCGATCCGATCGACTACGCCGGATGCTCGATCGAGGTCGAGGGTCTCGGGAAGTGCACGACCCCGGAGTGATCGCCGCGAGACGCTGAGCCAGTCGACGGCGGAAACGCTATGGTCCGCGGCATGAGCGAGATCCGACTCCCGGCAGAGCGCAAGCACGCGGACGAGCTGAAGGCGCTGGCTGCCAGCGATACGGGTGGTAAGCCACCGGGCTGGGCGCTGTCGCCGAAGGCCGTCGAGCTCTACATCATGGGCAGCGACAAGCCCGTCGGCGGCGTGACGATCACGCCGAAGTACGTCGGCGACAAGTCACTCGTGCAAGTCGCGATCGCGACGCTCGCCTCGGATCGCGCGTTGATGCTCGCGGGAGAGCCAGGCACCGCGAAGAGCTGGCTCAGCGAGCACCTGTCCGCGGCGATCAGCGGGACCAGCGCGCTGGTCGTCCAGGGCACGGCGGGAACCAGTGAAGAGCACATCAAGTACGGCTGGAACTATGCGCTGCTGCTCGCCGAGGGACCAAGTCACAAGGCGCTCGTGGCGTCGCCGGTGTTGCGTGCGATGCGCGAGGGCCGGATCGCTCGGTTCGAGGAAGTCACTCGCACGAGCTCCGAGATCCAGGACTCGCTGATCTCGATCTTGTCGGAGAAGCAGACGAGCATCCCCGAGCTCGGCGAGGTGATCACGGCCCAGCGCGGGTTCAACATCATCGCGACCGCGAACACCCGCGACCGTGGCGTCAACGAGATGAGCGCCGCGCTCAAGCGCCGGTTCAACTTTGTCACGGTGCCCGTGGTCGAGGATCTCGAGCAGGAGATCCGGATCGTGACGCGGCGTGAAGCCGAGCTGCGCGGGGACTACCAGGTCGGCGCCGAGCCGCCGGCGGAGATCGCGCGGATGCTGGTCACCCTGTTCCAGGAGATGCGCTCGGGGATGACGAAGGACGGCAAGACCAAGGTCCGCTCGCCGAACTCCGTGCTCTCGACCGCGGAGGCGATCTCCGTGCTGTTCAACAGCGGGATCCTCGCGCAGAGCTTTGGCGCCGGGAAGGTCAGCGCCGAGGACATCACACGTTCTCTCGTCGGCGCGATCCAGAAGGAGAACGCCGACGACATCAAGGTGCTCCGCGAGTACCTCGAGACCGTCGCCAAGGGTCGTCCGAGCCCGTGGAAGGAGCTCTACGCCTCGGCCAAGCACCACGTGAGCCGCAGCTAGGACCACGAGGCTCGAGTGAAGGACGTCGCGATCTTTCCGGTTCGGCATCACTCGCCCCGCGCGAGCGCTGCCCTCGCGCGCTATCTCGATCGCGTGCAGCCGGAGCTCGTGCTCGTCGAGGGACCTCGCGATGCGACCCGGCTGATCCCGTACCTGTTCGATCCGGACACGATGCCGCCGGTGGCGATCCTCGGCTACCGCACCGAGGGCTCGCCGCAGAGCGTGCTGTATCCGTTCGCGACCTACTCGCCCGAGTATGTCGCGCTCAAGTGGGCGGTCGACCATGGCGTCCGTGCGGAGCTGATCGATATCACCACGGGCGAGACGCTCGCCGCCGATCGCGAGGCGATGACGGACGACCTCGACGAAGAAGACGACGCGGAGCCGGGCGTCGCCGCAGAGAAAGATCTCCCGCCCTCGGAGGACGATGCGTGCGGACCGACCGAGGCGGAGATCGCAAAGACCCACGGCTTCCGGTCGTTCGAGGAGCTGTGGGAGGCCTGGTTCGAGGCTCCCGATCATGCGCCGGATGACTTCGTGAAGGCGCTGCTCGCGTGGGGCGAGGTGGTCCGCGGCCGCGACCGGATCGAATACCACCGTGCCCGCGATGCGCGGATGGTCCGCCACATCCGCGATGCGATCGCGTCAGGCATCGCGGCGGCGAAGATCGCGGTCGTGGTCGGTGCCGCCCACGCAGCTGCGTTCGTGATGGACGACGTCGACCCTGCACTCGAGGCGAAGTTCACCGCCTCGGTACCGACCGAGATCACGCTCATTCCCTACAGCTTCACGCGACTCGCCGCTCAGCTCGGCTATGGCGCAGGCAACCGCGCACCGCGCTACTACCAGAAAGCCCACGACGCCGGCTGCGACTACACGCGGGCGACGCTCGAGGTGTTGATCGAGTTCACCGAGCACCTGCGCGTCCGCGGGTTCGCGGCATCGCTCGCCGATACGATCGAGGCGTACCGGCTGGCGGTCACGCTCGCGTCGATCCGCGACAAGCATGCGCCCGGGCTCGACGAGATTCGCGAGGCGACCATCGCGACGATGTGCAGGGGCGATGCCAGTCACGTCGACTCGTTCCTCTGGCCGTCGGTGATCGGCAAGACGGTCGGCAAGGTCGGCGCCCGGATCGGAAAGAACTCGCTGCAGACCGAGTTCTGGCGCGAGGTCGAGGCAAAGGGCCTGCCGCGCTCCGACGACCCCGAGGACTTCACGCTCAAGCTCGGTGATCTGGTGCAGGCGCAGACCAGTGTGTTCTTGCATCGCCTCCGCATCGGCGAGATCTCGTATGCGAGCTACGGCGGTTCGCAGGCGATCATGCAGCGTGGAGCGCCGGTCACGGACGAGGTCGGCGGAGTCGCCGCACTGTCGCGGGTACGCGAGCACTGGACCGCGCAGTGGACGCCGTCGACCGATGTCGCACTCGTCGAGCGCATCATCTATGGAGACACGCTGCTCCAGGTCGCGGAGCGCCGGCTCGGTGAAGCGCTCACCCTGGCGACCGGTGCTGCATCGGCGGCAAACGTGCTGATGGAAGCCGTGGTCGCCGCCGCTCCGCAGGTGTTGCCCGAGGCGCTCGCCGCGACCGAACGACTCGCGGCGATCGACGAGGACGTGCTGTCACTCGCCCGTGCGACTCGTGCGCTGTCGGGCCTGGTCAGCTTCGGCACGTCACGCGATTCGATCAGTGGTGCCGAGAGCGTGATCGGAGACCTCGCCGACAAGACGTTCACGCGCGCCGTGCTGCGGATCGAAGGCGCATCGCTGGGTGATGACGAGGCCGTGATGCCCGCGCGCAACGCGATCCGGATCCTCCACGAGATTGCGGTCAGCCAGGCGCGGTTCGACACCAGCCTGTGGTTCACCACCGCGAGCGAGCTGGTCGCCAGCGAGCGAATCCATCCCGCATGCGCGGGCATGCTCGCGGGCCTGCTGTATCTCGCCGAGCGGCTCGACGAGGCCGCGGTCACCGCCATCGTCTCGTTCCGGCTCTCCAACACGATCGATCCGGGAGCCGCCGCCGGGTTCCTCGAGGGCTTCCTGTCGGTCAACGCGCTCGTGCTGGTCAAGAACCGCGCGATCGTCGCGGCGCTCGACGGGTTCTTGCAGTCGGTCGAGGCCGAGCGGTTTCGCGACGTGTTGCCGGTCCTGCGCCGCGCGTTCTCCGCCCTCGGCGCGACCGAGCGCCGCTACCTGCTCGAGAACTTGCTCGCGAGCCGCAAGATCGGAGAGCACGCGCGGGAAGCGAAGCAGGTGCTCGCGAGCAAGGATGTCGACAAGCTCAAGGCCATGAGCGAGGACATCGCCAAGGCGATGGACGATCTGGACGACCTGCTATGAGCAAGAAGCAGCCTCCGCCACCGGCGACACCGGCGACACCCGCAACTCCGATGGCCGCAGCGGATGCGACGGCGCTGATCCGCTGGCGCCTCGCGCTCGGTCCCGAGGCCGAGAAGACGGCCCCGGAATTCAACTTGCGGAACCTGGTGAAGTCCGGCGCCGGTGTCGACGGCGTCGATGACGGACGGCTCGGAGACTTCGACGAGGCCCTGGGCTTTCCGTACGATCAGACGCAGCGCAAGGGCGGCACGCAGGGCTCACGTCCCTATCTCCCGAAGTGGCTCGGCCTTGTGCGCGAGTTCTTCTCCAAGGACGTGGTCGCGCTGGTCCAGAAGGACGCGATCGAGCGCAAGAACCTGACGGAGCTGCTGTTCGAGCCCGAGACGCTGCCGCTGCTCGAGAAGAACGTCGAGCTGGTCGCCACGCTGATGAGCGCCCGTGGTCTCGTTCCGGATCGCGCGAAGGACGCAGCGCGACAGATCGTCAAGGAGGTCGTCGACGAGCTTCGCAAGCAGCTCGAGAGCGAGGTCCGCACCGCGTTGCTCGGAGCGGTCCGGCGCAACCAGAACAGCCCGCTCAAGCTCGCCCGCAACATCGACTGGAAGAAGACGATCGACAAGAACCTGCGCGGCTGGGATATCGCCCGGCGGCGGTTGGTCCCCGAGAAGATCTACTTCTGGGCGAACCAGCGGCGGCGCCACGACTGGGAAGTCGTGATCGCGGTCGACCAGTCGGGCTCGATGGCGGAGAGCGTGGTCTACAGCTCGGTGATGGCAGCGATCTTCGCGTCGATCGATGTGTTGCGGACGCGGTTGTTGTTCTTCGATACCGAGATCGTCGATGTCACGCCGCTGCTGGTCGATCCGGTCGAGGTGCTGTTCGCATCCCAGCTCGGTGGCGGCACTGACATCCATCGGGCGGTGGCGTACGCGCAGGAGCACTTCATCGAGAATCCGGAGAAGACGATCTTCCTCCTGATCACGGATCTCTACGAAGGCGGCGACCAGAGCGGTCTCGTCGCGCGCGTGCGTGCCCTCTCGGAGTCCAAGGTCAAGGTGCTCGTGTTGCTCGCGCTGTCGGACGGCGGCACGCCGAGCTTCGATCACGAGCTCGCCGCGCGGCTAACCGCGGTCGGTGCGATCTGCTTCGGGTGCACGCCGAAGCTTCTGGTCCGGGTCATGGAGCGGATCATGAAGAATCAGGACCCGGCCTCCGTGATCGCCGAAACCAAGAGCTCGCAATGACTGATGCTCCGAAGCTGACCGTTCCCGAGTTGCGTTCGATCGTCGTCGATTCGACCGAGCTCGCGAAGGGCGCGAAGCTGTTCGACGAGGGTGATCTCTCGAACCTCGCGCGCCACCAGCACAAGCTGTTCGCCGATGCTGCGGGCAGCGCGATCTACAAGGTCCAGCTCATCCACGAGGACAAGGGCTGGCGCGGGCGCTGCTCGTGCATGGCTGCGCGCAGCCGGCCGTTCTGCAAGCACGCGGCGGGCCTGCTCGTGGCGTGGCAGCGCAACCCCGACGCATTCGCGGTCTCCGATGCTCCGCCACCAGGCACCGGAGATGCCAAGAAGAAGAAGGTCAAGAGCAGCAAGGTCGATGCCGCGTCGCTGATGGCACGTGGCGTCGAGCAGGTCGCCACGCTGGTCCGCGAGCTCGCGGTCGCCGGTGCCGCATCGCTC
>JACCQV010000864.1 GCA_013813945.1 Deltaproteobacteria bacterium
GGACAACCGCTCGCAGTGCCAGAGAACGCGACGGCATGGCGCGTTCGGCGGCACACCGGAGGCCGTCCGCGCATCGTCCTCGGTGTCGACAAGCAACCGATCCACGTGCCGCTCGGCTACACGATCGCAGACCTCGAAGACATCCTCGCCCCCGGGGTGTATCGGCTCGACGCCGTCGACGCGAGCGGCGAGCCGCTGGACTTCACCGTTGCGATCGAGCTCGGGCAGTACCGCAACGCCGGAGCACCGGTCGAGATCGATGAACCCGAAACATCCGCAATCCAACCGATGCTGCCTGCGACCGCCAGTGATACGCGGTTTGTTCTCGAGGCGAATGTGCGC
This sequence comes from Deltaproteobacteria bacterium, assembly GCA_013813945.1. Classification (GTDB taxonomy): domain Bacteria; phylum Myxococcota_A; class Polyangia; order Haliangiales; family Haliangiaceae; genus JABFXX01. Next base: position 343 of record JACCQV010000864.1, read on the forward strand.
GCCACGCAGATGGCGTTCCAGCACAACGCGAGGACGCTGGAGCTCGGTTTCCGTATGGCCGAGACGCTTCGCGATGGCGTGAAGGTGCTCGCCGATGCGCAAGCGGACTGGCTCAAGGGCCTCGCGTCGTCGAAGGGATTCTTTCGCCACGCTGCACCGCCGATGCTGCCGCCTCCAGAAGCACCGAAGGACGACCAAGAAGAGGACGAGGTCGAGGACGTCGAACGCGAGCAGCCTCCGAGTCTGCTGAAGCAGTTCGAACCGATGATCGCAGCGGTCGTGACTCAGGTAGTCACGTCGCTGATGACCGGATCCTCGTCGGGCTCGGGTGGATTGAAGGAAAGTCTAGTGGATATGCTCGACTGGCAGAAGGCTGCCGCCAGGGGGAAGACTGATCGCGAGGTGATCGACATCCCGTCGGTGACGCCCACGACGATGGAGCTGCCGCCGATCTCGCCGACAGAGATGGCGCACTTCATCGCGATCCAGTCGGCACTCGATGCCGAGGAAGCAGCGCTTGCCCGAGAGGTTGCGGCCCAGCTGTCGCCGCAGGAGTTACGTGGATGGTTCGCGGAGTTGAAGCAGCTCGCGGTGCCCGATGCCGTGGCGAGGATCCGCGTCCTGGTCGCGAAGAAGCCGGCGGCGTGACATGCGGAACAACAGCAAGAGTGTCGCGACCCTGAAGCCGGCGCCATCGCCCCCGAGCAACGACAACGGATCCGCGGCGGAGCCTGTGGAGCTGATGACCTTCGAAGATCCGCGCCGTCTCGCAAAGATGATCGCGTTCGGTGTCTTCACCGGAGGGCTTCGCTATCTCCAGGAAGTCACCGGCCGCCAGCTGTCGCCTCCGAGCGTTGCCGACTCGGACCGGTCTCACCGAAGCGACGTGATGACGGCCGATGAAGTTGCCGAGTACCTCGGGGTCGATCGAAACACGGTCTACGAATACGCAGCGCGCGGCGCGATCCCGCACAAGCGGCTCGGCAAGCGCATGATCTTCCGGCGAGGATCGATCGTTGCCTGGCTCGACACCGCGGTTGTCGGTGGCGACCGATAGCGCGATGCGAGCGGTCGTGCAAAAGTCGAGTCGTGGTCGAAGCGGGTCGCGAAGGAAAGGCAACTGAGATGCCCGTACGACGCGACGATAGAACGAAGCGGTGGTTCTTCCGGACCACCATCAAGACCCTCGACGGCAAGACGCAGCGGCTCTACGGCACGCCCGGAGTACCCGGACCGTTCCACGACCTATCTGCGACCAAAATCGGGGCCCACGAGGCGGAGCAACGCGCGATCCGAGAGGTCTTCGCGCCCAAGGCTGCGCCCGAAACGAAACAGGAGGTGCTGACGTTTTCAGAATGGTTCAAGGGGAGGTTCTGGAAGGAGTGGGTCGTGGGCCGCTGTAACAAGCCCACCGAGGTGCGCTCGAAGAACATCATCTTCGACAACCACCTCGAGCCTCGCTTCGGTCACTTGCCGCTCGACAAGATCACGACGCCAGAGGTCGCAAGCTTTCGTGCGGACCTCGTCGCGATCCCACTGTCGAAGAAGCGCATCAACAACATCCTCGCGGTGCTGTCGAAACCGATGAAGTACGCGGTCGATTGCGAGCTGATCGCGAAGGCGCCGCGGATCGGGATGTTCAAGGTGGAGCGGCCGGAGATTGTTGCGTGGGATTTCGATCAGTATGTGCGGTTACTGGCCGCGGCACGGATCGAAGGTGAGGAATGGTACGCCGCCGCATGTCTTGCCGGCGAGGCAGGGCTTCGCGTCGGTGAGGTGAAGGCACTGCGTTGGCGTGAAGACGTCGACATGGTTGCCAGGACCATCACCGTGAACTTCCAGACGCGCAACGGTGAGACCACGACCCCGAAGGGCCGCACCCGTCGGACGATACCGATGACATGCACGCTCTTCGACGCGCTGAAACGGATGAGCACCATCCGCGAAGGCTTCGCGGTGCGAAACTTCGATGGCTCGGCGAAGACCGACGAACAAGCGGATGTTGCCATGCGCCGGATTTGCCGGCGCGCAGGCTTGCCGGTTCGCTTGTTCCACACGTTGCGACACAGCTTCGGAACCCACGCCGCGCTGTTCGGCGTGAACCCGTGGCGGTTGCAGGCGTGGCTCGGGCACAAGCGGATCGACGAGACGATGCTCTACGTGCATGTCGCGGAGGCGCACCCACGAGACCTCCCCGAGATCGTGTGTAACGCCGGCAGCGGGATCCTCGATCCCGATCGGCGCGTCCTCGCGATGCTCGGTGCGCGTGGCAGCCACGTGACAGCAGGCGGCACCACGCGGGATGAAAACGCAGAGCGTTCAGTAGCTTAGTTAGTGCGATCGGGGGGACTCGAACCCCCACACTATGAAGTACTGGCACCTGAGACCAGCGCGTCTACCAATTCCGCCACGATCGCGAGTGGGCGAAAGAAATGCCATACGGCCGCCGGGATCACAAGGGGAGCGCCCACTCCCGGTCCATTTTCTGAGTGTGGCCAAGGAGTTGGTCTCTAACGCTGCTTTACTCGCCAAACCTGCCCGTCTACCATCAGGTTGCGGTTCTGGTGCGATGGCCAAGCTGATCGTCATCTCCGGGGAGGAGCGGCAGGAGTTCGAGCTCGCCGCCTTCAATACGATCGGGCGTCATCCGGATAACACCATTCAGATCCTCGATCGGATCATCTCCAAGGAGCACGCGCAGATCCAGCGTGCCGCCGATGGCAGGTACCTGCTGCGCGACCTGCGCTCCCTCAACGGGACGTTCATGCGCGGTGAGCGCGTCGCCGACCACTACCTCACCGACAACGACGAGTTCACGATGGGATCGACCCGGATCGTGTTCGTCGACAAGCCGAAGGCCGACGACGTCCTCCAGCGCGTGACGATCGCGCCCGGTCTGACCGAGAGCCACATCCGGGGCCGCATCCAGGCCAACACCGGCGACTTCATGCCGGAGCGCCAGATCGCCGACGACAAGAACCTGCGCCGCGACTACGAGCGTCTGCGCATCGGACACGAGCTGGCACGCGCGGTCGGCAGCGAGCTCGATCTCGACAAGCTGCTCCCGAAGATTCTCGACAAGGCGTTCGAGCTCGTCGGCGCGGATCGCGGCGTGATCATGCTCAATGACGACAAGACCGGCGAGCTGTCGCCCCGGTTCGTCAAGACGCGCTCGGGCAAGAGCGATCCGAACATCGTCCTGTCCAAGACGGTGATGTCCGAGGTGATCAACAACAAGGCCGCCGTGCTGTCGTCCGATGCGACGATGGATGCACGGTTCTCCGGCGCCCACTCGATCATCATGCAGGGCATCCGCTCGACGATGACGCTGCCGTTGCTCCACGCGAACGAGCTGCTCGGGATCATGCACCTCGACTCGCTGTTCACCTCGAACGCTTTCACCGAGAAGGATCTGCAGATCTGCACCGGCATGGCCTCGCAGGCCGCGATCTCGATCCAGAACGCGCGGCTCGCGACCCGGATCAAGAGCGAAGAGCAAACGCGCGCGCAGATCTCGCGCTTGATTCCGCCGTCGGTCGTCGAGCAGGTCCTCAAGGGCGAGCTCGTGATCGAGAAGGGAGGCCGCGTCACCGAGGTGACGATGCTGTTCTCCGATATTCGCGGCTTCACGACGATGTCGGATGGCCGCCCGCCGCAGGAGATCGTCAACACGCTCAACGAGTACTTCGAGGTGATGGTCGACATCCTCTTCAAGTACTCCGGCACCCTCGACAAGTTCGTCGGCGACGAGATCATCGGCCTGTTCGGTGCCCCGATCGCGATCGAGGACGCGCCGTTCAAGGCGGTCGCGTGCGGCATCGGCATGATGCAGGCGCTCGAGGAGTTCAACCGCACCCGCGCCTCCGAGGGTCAGACTCCGATCCGCATCGGCATCGGCATCAACACCGGTAACGTCATTACCGGGTCGATCGGCTCGACCCGCGCGCTGCAGTACACCGCGATCGGCGATGCGATGAACGTGGCCTCGCGCCTCGTCAACGTCGCCGGCTCGGGCGACATCATCGTCTCCGAGGACACGATGCGGCACGTCGTCGGCCGCGTCGAGGCGACCGAGCTACCGCCCGTGAAGGTCAAGGGCAAGGCCGACGCACTCAAGGTCTTCCGCGTGACGGGTCTGCGCAACGTCGCGACCCCCGTGCCCGGTACGCCAAGCGACTGGTCCGGCCCGACAAACGCCTGATCGAAGCCCACCCCTGGGAACCCTTCATGGGCTGCTCAGCGGGAACACGCCGAGCCGCGGAGCATCAGCGAGCGCACGCAGCAACTCGATCGCGGCCACCAGCCGTGCGCGGTCCTGCTCGATGCCATCCCATGTGATCAATGACGTCAGGACCGTCGGCTGCGATCCGAGCGCTTCCGAGCAACCGCGCGTGGCCGTGGATGCGTGGTGGCAACGTTGCGAGCGCGTCCGTGGCGATATCGCCGGCAACGACCTCGATCCGAGGGAACGGCTCGAGCCCCGCGATGTGGGCGGTCGCTCGCGTGACGTGTTCCTGCGGCGTGATCGGATGCAGACCCACGCAGATCGTGCCAGGGCCTTTGATCTGCACCGCCGCCGGATTGTCGAGCTGAGGGACCGCGTCAGGAAGCGCGTGCAGGACCGCTACCCCGAACAAATCCGTGCGAGCGATCGCGAGCAACAAGTCGATCCCGCGGACGATGAGCGCAGCATCGACCCGTCCCGTCCTGACGAGCTCGAGATGTGCCCCGGTGCTCGTCAGCTTCGTCTGTCCGAAGCTCTCGAGCGTCTTTCCGCATAGATCGACGGTCCACAGGCGGCGGAACACGTCGGGCGATGACGCTGTCACGGCGAACTCGAGATCGAAGCGCGGCACGAGGTCGAGCACGAGCTCGTCGATTCCCAGGAGTGCGTCGCGAATGCCGTGGGGATAGATCTCGAAGTGCGTGGTGCCGGGCGCCGTCAACGAGGCATGCCAGCGGGACTTGAACGCCTCTTGTGACCGGGTGTCCTCGGGCACCGTGACCTCAATGTGGGTCCCGTGGGTGTCGAGGGTGAGCCGGCCGCGCTTATCGATCTGCCCTCCGCAGACGGCCGCAGCCTCGCGTAGCACTGGGCTGATCCTCGGCGGCTGAAACAGATACCTTCCGACCGCGACGGCGACGGGAAGCCCAAAAAGACCGAGGAACACGTACAGCGCCTCCATGTCACACGTCCCTTCGCTGCCAGGAGCTGCCCCGGCGGCTCAACGGAACACACCGAGCCGCGCCGCTCGCATCCGTCGACGGTACTCCGGGATGCAACCGGCCGACGCGCGCGTGTGCATGCTTGGCGCACAAACGACAAAGGCCCCGGCAAGTACGCCGAGGCCATGAGAGACAACGCGGGCGTTCAGCCGGCGATCGTCAGGCCCATCTGCGCGCGCACCGTGAAGAACTCCTCGGAGATCGAGTAGAGAACGAGCTCCTTGATCTTGTCCTTCACCTGCGG
>JACCQV010000887.1 GCA_013813945.1 Deltaproteobacteria bacterium
TGCTTCGTGGCCTTCGTGGCTTCGTGGCTCAGCTCTGGCACACGTCCGAACGGCACACGTCCGAACGGCGCACGTCCAAGGGCGAAGCCCGAAACCTTCTCTCCCTCTGCTTGGCGTTCTTGGCGCCCTTGGCGGCTCCGCCTCTCTGCACGCGGCCCGGAGCAAGCAGTGCCCGAGCACCCCTCCCGGAGCAAGCAGTGCCCGAGCACCCAGCGCGGAGCACCCAGCGCGGAGCACCCAGTGCGGAGCACCCAGCACCCGAGCACGCAGCACCCGCGAACGCCCCCTACTCGTCCGGCATCGGCAGCGCTACCGCCGCCTTGACCTCGGGCACCGTGGCCGTTCGCCAGTGGCGGACGTGATTCTCCGCCGTCGCGAGCGTCCGCGAGTCCATGCGGTCGCAGCACACGATGCCGCGCAGGTGATCGATCTCGTGCTGAAGGATCCGCGCATACCAGCCACTCGCCTCGATCGTCACTCGCTCACCGCGCTCGTTCAGCGCCTCGACCTTCACCCGGCGGGCGCGCGGCACGACCATCGTGAAGCCGGCGAAGCTGAGGCAGCCCTCGAAGGCCTCGACAATCTCGTCTCCGACGATCGTCAGCGTCGGGTTGACGAGGACGTGGAACGGGACCTTCACTCGCTCGCGGTCGAGATCCTCGACGGGATCCTCGATCACGACCAGCTGGAGAGACTCGCCGATCTGGGGGGCGGCGAGGCCGACGCCCGGTGCGTCGCGCATGGTGTCGCGCATCAGCGCGATCAGGAACTGCATGCCCGAGAGCGCGAGCTCGTCGGGTGTCAGCGCGCGCGCCTGGCGGCGGAGCACGGGGTCGCCGGTCTGGACGATCTTGAGCGTGGGCACGGTCCTCCTAGGAGCTGCACGAGAGCATCGAACATCCGGGCTTGTTGCGCGCCCAGTCGGGACGCTTCTCGGCGAACTTCTCGCGCCCCGGCTGCTCGACATACGGCCGGCGCAGGACCTCCATCAGCTCGGGGAGTGCGGTTCGATTGCCGGCCTCGGTCGCCTCGATGACCTGCTGCAACAGGTAGTTGCGCGGGACGTAGATCGGATTGATCGAGTTCATCCGGTGGCTGCGTTCCTGGTCATCGATGTTCTCGACCGCGACCCGGGCCCAGTACGTGGGCAGCCAGGCCGCGAGCGCGGTGCGCTGGTCGGACGCGAGCTCTGCGGGTGCGTAGTACGCCTCGCGCAGGATCGAGAAGGCGCGGTCCGCCGGTGAACCGGAAGGCACCTCCGCGAGAAAGCGGAACCACAGCGTCATGTCGATCTCGGCGCCGACGAGGAGCTCGCCCATGCCCGACAACAACGTTTCATCGTCGGTGCCGGTGTCGCGATGACCGGTCAGCCCGAGCTTGCGCAGCGCCGTGTGGCGATGGAGCGACGAGAACACGCCCGGGAACGCATCGATCACTCGACGAAGCGGCTCGACATCGTCGACGAGCGGAGCGAGCGCGCGGCCAAGCTGTGCGAGGTTCCAGTGCGCCACCGCGGGCTGGTTCCCGAACCGGTAGCGACGCCCCGAGGCGTCCGTGATGTTCGGGGTCCAGTCGAGGTCGAACGGCTCGACCCAGCCGTACGGGCCGTAGTCGATCGTCAGGCCGAGGATCGACATGTTGTCCGTGTTCATCACGCCGTGGACGAAGCCGACGCGCATCCACTCCGCCACCATGAAGGCGGTACGCTGCATCACGTCCTCGAGGAACCCGGCGATGTCGAGTCGGTCGCCCGAGATGTACTGAGGGTAGTAGCGCTCGAGCGTGAAGCGAACGAGCGCCCGCAAGGTGGCGTGATCGTCGCGCGACGCGTGGATCTCGTAGCTGCCGAACCGCAGGAACGACGGAGCCACGCGACAGACGACGGCGCCGGGCTCGTGACGAGGGTTGCCGTCGTAGAGCATGTCGCGCTGCACGGGATCCCCGGTGAGAGCGAGCGAGAGTGCGCGCGTCGTCGGAACGCCGAGATGAAACATCGCCTCGCTACACACGAGCTCGCGGAGCGATGAGCGGAGGACGGCACGCCCATCGGCCCGCCGCGAATACGGGGTGGGACCGGCGCCCTTGAGCTGGATCTCCCAGCGCTGCGGATTGCCCTCGGTGTCGTGGCCTGCGACCTCCGCGAGGGTGATCGCACGACCGTCACCGAGCTGACCTGCCCACGTTCCGAACTGATGGCCGCCGTAGCATGCGGCGTACGGAGCCATCCCGGGAACGACGCGGTTCCCCGCGAGGACCTCGGTCACCTCCGGGGTGATCGTCGGATCGAGATCGAGAAGTGCACAGACCTCGGGCACGAGTACGAGGAGCTCGGGCCTCGCGACCGCGGTCGGCTGGACGCGCGAGTAACAGGCCTTCATGACCTGTCGCAGCGTGTTGTCGGCGCGAGGATCGCCCGGCAACTCGCGAACGAACTGATCCTCGAAGGCGAGGCTTGCGATTTCACTCACGTCCGCACCTTACCAGTGCAGGCAGCACTGGCCACGCGCTACGGGCGGCACAGGGCCACGAAGCCGCGCGGCGCAAGCCGGGTCAACAGCGACCGGGGCGGAGAACCGAGCAGGCGATCCCGTGCATCCGCTGCGACCGGTCCGACGGCCTCGGAGCTGGTACCGCTCGCATGGCGAAAGCCTGCCTCCACGCGAGCTGCCAGCTCGCCCAGGAGCGCGTCGAGTCGCGCCGCGGTCCCGAGTGCGTTCGCGACCGTGCCGGCTGCGCTCGCGCCACAGCCGGTGACGCGATCGACCTCGACGGCGAGATCGTCGAACGACACGGCCGCGCTCTCGCTCGCCGGTGACTCGAGCGCAGTCGCGATGTCATTGGCGCTCGCACGCAGATCGACATCGCGAAGATCAGGCGAGCACGGAACGATGTGCGCCGCGAGTGAACGCAGCCAGGCGTGACGAGCCGCGGGCGGCGTCCCCGCCAGATCAGCCGGGCCGAGCGCGACGAAATCGGGAGGCTCGCAGGGTGCATCGATCAGCGCGCGGAGTCCCGCGACGATCTCGCGCAACTCTGCATCGCGCGCGACCTGCACGTCACCGCCGTGAACACGGGCGATCGCTTCCTGAACGGAGCGCTCATCGAGCTGCGGACCTAGTGCAGCCACGATATCTGCATGGACGAACCGCCGCGCGAGGTGATGAATCCACAGCGCGAGCTTGAACCCGACGTAGTGCGCCGCGAACCCGAGCATCGTGTCGCGCTCGGCGATCAACGTCGCGAGACGCGGGCTCGCCGCAGCATCTGCGCCTGTCGTTCCGACCATCGCGTCGAAGAACCTGAGCAGCATCTTGTCGGGCCCGGCGCCGTTCGCCTCGCTGAGTGCGAGCAGCGAGTCCGCGGTCAGTGGCGGCAGCGGCGGCCGCTGCTCGGTCTGCATCTTCACGAAGTCGAGCTGGGCCGACAGCCCGACACCCTGCATCGCTTTCGCGAGTGCCGCGGCATAGGCAGGTGCCGGCTCTCCCTTGCCGAGCACGAACCACCACGGCAGCGCCGAGCCGAGCTGGCTGATGCGCCACGCGTCGATCAGATCGAGCTCGGTCACGCCACGGATCTCGCGATACGCGTCACGCATCATCACCGTCGCGCCGATGATGTCGTCCCAGTGTGCCGACAACGGGCGATCCTCATCGTCTCGATGGAACGGTTCCTCGATCATCCGGATGACGAGAAGCACGCCCGATGCTAGCAGAGGCCACGATCCGCTAGCATCGTCCCGTGGCACAGGAGCTGAGTGCGGACGAGATTCTCGTCGAGGTCGTCGAACGGCCTCGCCGTGCGTTCGTCCCGATTGACGACCTCCGCGTCATCGAACGCCCGGGCTGGATGCAGCTCATCACCCCGTCATTTCCCGACGGAGGCTTCAACGAGGTCGCGCACGCAGTGCTCGCGCCCGGCGAAGCGGATGCGGTGATCGCGCGGACCATCGCGGAGTATCGCCGGCTCGGGATCAAGTTTCGCTGGGTCGTGGGGCCAGGAAGCGCACCCGCGGATCTCGGCGACCGGCTCGTCCGTGCAGGGCTCATCAGGAGCTCCGCCGCACACGGGATGGTCCGTTCCACGGCGCCCCCTCTGGTCGCCCCCGATCCGGCGATCACGGTCGAGCCAGTCGAACCCAGCAACGTCGGTGCGTACACCGCGGTGATGGCCGAGGGGTGGGGCATTGCGCCTGGCCCGCTCGGTCGCGCGCACGATCTCGCGCTCGCCTCGACCGACCACCGTCTCGCGCTCGCCAGGATCGACGGCGAGCCCGCCGGCGCTGCCGGCGGTGTGGCGTTTCCTCGGTCGCTGTACCTGATGGGCGGCGTCGTGCTCCCTCGGTTTCGCCGACGAGGCGTCTATCACGCTCTGGTTGCCGCCCGGCTCGCCGCCGCCTCGGCCCGCGGAATCGGGCTGGTGACAGCGCGGGCGCAGGTGGCGACCTCGGCTCCCGTCCTGCAGCGCCTGGGATTCAGGACGGTCTGCGCGTTCACGAGTTACAATAACTTCCGATGAAGTGGATGGTCGCGTGCTTGCTCGCAGGAACGACGGTCGCCGCCGCGGGTCCGGACGCGCTTCCGTTCAAACCCGCCCCGGCGAAGCGGAAGGTCGCGTCGGAGAAGTACTCGGTCGAGTCGCTCGCGAGCTTCGTGGACGCGATCATCGCGGACAAGGCCGGTGATCTGCACACCGCGGAAGGAAAGTACCGCCGGATCATCGACGATGGTCACCCGAGCACCGCGTACAACCTCGCCGACATCAAGCGGCGCCTCGAGCACTACCCGCAGGCCATCGAGTTCTACAAGAAGTACCTCCAGCTCGCGCCCGACGCCCGGGACCGCCGCGAAGTCGAGCGGCTGATCGAGCTGATCG
>JACCQV010000908.1 GCA_013813945.1 Deltaproteobacteria bacterium
CGCTTCGTACTTACCCAGAGCCTTGAAAGCGTCGGCGGCGGTCTCGACTTCGTAGCCCTCATCGCGCAACAGCTCTGCGAGGGCTGTTCGCGCGTTGACCTCGTCGTCCACAACCAGAATTCGCCCAGTCCGAGCCATGGCGGAGGTCATAGCGAACAGCGTGCCAGGGAAAACCAGGTACTTGCACGTCAGAAGGCGCACGCTCTGCGCCACCCCCGAGGACCGCGCAGGGTTTGCGCGAAATTCGCGGCACCGGGTGCACGGCGATCGGCGCGAGAGCTGCGCGGCGCGCGGCCGTCCACGCTGCGATTGCGCACCCGGCAACCAGGATCCGCTGCGTTGCGCTGGCCCGCTCGATGCACGGCGGCGGAATCCGCCATGTCCCGCTACGAGATGCGGAGCCCCGCCGTCACATTACAGCTTGCAGCGACGACCGCGACGTCACCCGCGTCAGTCGGTCTGGTCGTGCTCGCGCAGTGCGGCCCCAGCCGCCTCCGCTCGGACATCGCGTTGCTTCTCGAGCAGCGAGGGCTCGCGACGGTGCAACTCGACCTGAGCTCGTCCGGCGACGATCACGGGACCACAGACGCCATCGCCGATCGCCTGATCGAAGGCATCGACGAGATCCGTGCGGCCGACCTTCACCGCGGTCTGCCGCTCGGCGTGTTCGGTGCGCGCACCGGCGGCTCGGCAGCCCTGATCGCGGCGGCACGCCGGAATGATCTCGTATCGTCCATCGTCTGCTGGAGTGCCCGCTCCGATCTTGTCGGCGCACACCTCGCACGGATCCGGACCCCCACGATGCTGATCGTTGGCAGTCGGGACACCACCACGCTGCGAGTCACCCGCGATGCGACTCGCCAGATGATCGCGCCTCACCGGGTCGCCGTCATCTCGGGGGCGACCGGAGGACTCGACGAACCCGGTGCACTGGATGAGGTGGCCGCGACCGCCGGTACGTGGCTGCTCGGTCACCTTCGCGCGTTGATGCTGGCGACACGAGCTCGTTGATGGCGCAGCGAGTTGCCAGTCCCCCTGCCGTGGCTATCCTCTGACTGCATGGCGGACCCACTCACGGGGACGGTGCTCGTCGTCGATGACAACGCCGAGAATCGGGCACTTGCGCGTGCCACCCTCGAGGACGAAGGGTTCACCGTCGTGCTCGCAATCAGTGGAGAAGAAGCGCTCGTTCGATTCGCGCAAACGCGTGCGGATTGCGTGCTGCTTGACATCCGCATGCCTGGTCTCGACGGCGTCGCGGTATGTGCGCGACTGCGTCAGATCCCAGGTGGCGGCGATGTCCCGATCTTGTTCGTCACCGCGCAGCGTGACCTCGACACGTTCGATCGCGCACGGGAGGTCGGCGGAGACGACTTCATCACGAAGCCATATCGACCGAGCGAGCTCGTCACCCGTGTCGGCGCGGCGATCAAGCTCAGGCGCATGTCGATCGAACGCGGAGAGCTCTTCGAGCTGATCCGGACCCAGCGCGACGACCTGATGCGGATCCAGCTGCAAAAGGAGCAGCTCGCGGCGTTCATCGTCCACGATCTCAAGAATCCGGTGAACGCGATCGAGCTGCACGGCCAGCGCATCCTCCGGGATCCCGCCGCGTCTGAACGCGCGCGCGATGCCGCCTCCAAGATCCAGTCGGAGACCCGCGCGCTGTTGCGCATGATTTCAAATCTCCTCGACCTCAGCAAGGCGGACGAAGGACAGCTGCTTCCGACCAAGGAGCTCGTCGAGCTCGACGGGCTGTTTCAGGACGTGCTGCTCGACATGGGTCCGCGCGCACTGGCGGCCAACGTCTCACTGACCCACGACCGAAATGCCTTGAGAGTCTTCGCCGATCCCGCGCTCACGCGGAGGATTCTCGAGAACCTGGTCGACAATGCGATTCGACATGCACCCGAGGACTCCGCGATCCAGGTGACCGCCAGGCGCGGTGCTGCTGGCGTCGAGGTCCGTGTCGTGGACGCCGGGACCGGCATTCCGCTCGCGCTGCGCGAGAAGATCTTCGATCGGTTCGTCCAGGCCGGGGCTGAATCGTCGCGGACCGGACATGGTCTGGGCCTCGCCTTCTGCAAGCTCGCCGTGGAGGCGCATGGCGGTAGGATCTGGATCGAGGATGCGGCTCCTGGAGCCGTGTTCTGCGTAGAGTGGCCCGATGCCTGATGCCGAAGCGGAAGCCGATCAGCTCGAATATCGCGAGCTGTTCGAAGCCGCACCGGACGGGTTTCTCGTTGTCGACCCGCTTGGCACGATCGTGCGCGTCAACCAGCAGACCGAGCGCATGTTCGGGTACGCCCGCAGCGAGCTCCTCGGCTCCGCGATCGAGAACCTGATCCCGGAGCGGTTTCGCGCACAGCATCCGCAGCATGTCGCGAGGTACGTGCACTCGCCGCGCACGCGGCCGATGGGATCCGGGCTCGAGCTCTCGGGCCTCCGGCGCGACGGCACCGAGTTTCCGATCGAGATCAGCCTGTCGCCGATCAGCTCCGCACGCGGGCCGATGGTCGCTGCAGCGATCCGCGACGTCTCGGATCGCAAGCGCTTCGAGGAAGAGGCTCGCCGGGCGAACGCATATCTGCTCAGCTCGGTCGACAGCATCCAGGACGCCTTCTCGCTGTACGACGAAGCGGACCGGATCGTCCTCGTCAACAGCGCGTTCCGTCAGCTGCTCGGCCCTTCGATGGTCGGCGTGATCGTCGGACGTCGTTTCGAGGAGGTCGTGGGCAGCGCGTTCGACGCCGGCCTCATCGAGCTCCGCGGCGAGCCGGCGGCTACCGTGCGCGAGCGTTGGCTGTCGTACCACCGTGCCCCGAGTGGCGCCCTCGAGCTCGAGACCCGCGATGGCCGCGCGCTGCGGATCATTGATCGGACCACGGCGGAGCGCGGAACCGTCTCGCTGATCATCGACGTCACCGAAGACCGGCTCCGCGCCGACGAGCTGCGCAGCGCGCGCGAACAAGCGGAGGCCGCGAGCAATGCCAAGAGCGAGTTCCTGGCCTCGATGAGCCACGAGCTGCGAACCCCGATGAATGCGGTACTCGGGTTTGCGCAGCTCTTGCAGCGCGACCGCAAGCAACCGCTCAGCGAGCGGCAGCAGGAGCGGATCGCGTACGTCCTCCGCGGTGGCGAGCATCTGTTGAAGCTGATCGACGAGGTCCTCGACCTCTCGCGGATCGAGGCAGGAGGCATCACGATCTCGGCGGAGCCGGTGGTCGTGCGCGAGGTCCTCGACGAGGTAGCGAGCACCCTCGAGGCTCTTGCCGCGCGCACGAGCGTGCAGCTCGCGCTCGCTCCCCTGCCCGCGGGCCTGCCGACGGTCAAGGCCGACCGAACCCGGCTCGCGCAGATCCTGATGAATTTCGGCTCGAACGCGATCAAGTACAACCGTCCGCAGGGCCACGTGACGTTCCGGGTGACGCACGAGGATGCATTCGTGCGGCTGTCCGTGATCGACGATGGCGTCGGGATCCCCGCAGACAAGCTGCCGAGAATCTTCGAGCCATTCCAGCGCGCGGGCCAGGAGATCGGGCCGATCGAGGGAACCGGCATCGGCCTCGCGATCAGCAAGCGCCTCGCGGAGCTGATGAGCGGGCGCGTCGGGTTCACCAGCCAGCCCGATCGCGGCTCTACGTTCTGGGTGGAAGTTCCGGTCGACCGCACGGTCAGTTCCACCACAGGCGCGACGACACCGAAGCTCGGCGTCGAGGCCAGGTCTTGGGCGCACGGATCGACGCGAAAGCTGATCTACGTCGAGGACAACCCATCGAACATCGCCTTCATGCGCGACCTGATGGAGGAGCTCCACGCGGTCGAGCTGATCACGGCACCGACCGCCGAGATCGGCCTCGCATTGATCCGCGCACACCAGCCCGCCGTGGTGATCATGGACATCAACTTGCCGGGGATGAGCGGCTTCGACGCGGTGAAGCAGCTCAAGAGCTGGCCGGAGACGCGCGACATTCCAGTGATCGCGCTCACGGCCGCAGCACTCGCCCGCGACACCTCGCGCGCAGGCGATGCCGGATTCCATCGCTATCTGACCAAGCCCGTCAAGGTGGACGAGCTGACCGCAGTTCTCGAGGAGCTGCTCGGCTAGAGCGCTGGCACGCGCGATGCTTTGCATCAGGGCATGGATCTGAAGTTACCCATGCTCGTTCTCGCCGGTACGGCGATGGCCGGTGGAGGTTCTACCGTACGGGCACCTCCTCAGATGCCATGGCTCCACGGCCTCGACAGCGTGCGCGTCACGGATGAGCCGCAGCGTCACGTCGAGGACCGCATGGCCGCTGGCTACGAGGATCTCGAATGTGCCGCCGGTGCAACGCACGGACTCGTGCTGAAGGCCGACATCGCGCCCTCCGCCGGCATGGAAACCATCCTCGCCTCGTATGCGCGCGGTCTCGTGGTGCTCGATCACGAAGACCAGGTCATCGCGTCGATGGACGGCTACCCGTGTCAGGGCTCCGCTGACGAGGTCACCTCGCTGGCAGTCGGACGCGCGTTTCTCGTGCCCACGATCGCGCTTGCCATCACGCACGGCGGCCACGAAGAGCGGACGACCGAGCTCGCGCTGTTCCGGATCGGCTTTGGGGGGCGGATCGAGCCGGTGTTCACGGCCGAGGTCGAGCTGCGCACCGGTGACAACGTTCGTACGGGCGGCGTGTGGCTGATTCCCAATGGCCTCCTCTATCAGCGGCCTGGCGGCAAGACGGGACTCTGGATCTACGACCCCGTCGGTGGTGCCTACCTCTACGGCGGCCCGCTCGACGAAACGGACGAACCGCCACACGCGGCTCCTCCGCCCGTCGCGGCCTACGGAAGCTAGCGCCTCGAACGCGCACGGATTGCGCACCGAACGGGGTGGAGCGCGAAGCCTGCGCAGAGTGGCCAGCCGCTCCCCGCCAAGAGTGCACCCGACGCTGGCACGCAGGTCGCTACGCGCCCGAGGTATGGCAGCTATCTTCGCCCTCATCCTGCTTCCCGTCATCGCCGCCGTTGGATTCATGGTGCTCAGCAACGGTATGGGCTCGTTCGCCGGCGCCATGGCCACCCTGTGCTTTGCCATGCTCGCCGGCGGCAGCTTTTTCGGCCTGCTCAACCTGGTCCGGCAGTGGGAAGACGAGCATCCGACCGGCTCGTGATGCGTCAGACGGGGTACTCTCCAGCACTCAAATCCTGGAGGCCCACCGTGTCCACCGCAGACAAGCGAAAGCAGTCGCTCTACTTCCCTGAAGACATGCTCTCGGAGATCCAGCATGAGGCAAAGCGCCTCGACCGTTCGCTGTCATGGACCATCCAGCAGGCCTGGAAGCGCGCGCGTGAAACGCTCAAGGCGGTTCCGGCGACGAACGATGGAGCCGATGGAACGTCGGACCCACGCGAGGACGTGATCTAGCCTCGCTTCGTACGGCGCCGCGCAGCCGATCGCGTGCGCGGCTTGACCGCTGATACCACGCGCCATGCGTCCTTGATCGCGGCACGAACGTCGCGCACCCGCGCACGCTTCAGTCGCCGCGGCCCGATCGAGTGGATCCCGGTCGACGACACCGGCCTCCAGCCGCGCATCACGCTCGTGTCCGGCATCGATCCGGCCATGCGCCAGTCGGTCTGGGGCTTCTCCGATGACGGCCGGTGGATGTTCTACGGGCTCGGCAACCAGGACTCCACCCTCGGTTCGCTCTGGGTCCGATACCTCGACGGCCAACCACAGCGCGTCGACAACGCGAGCCAGCCCTACTGGAGTGGCCTCACC
The DNA here is from genome assembly GCA_013813945.1 of Deltaproteobacteria bacterium. Lineage (GTDB taxonomy): Bacteria > Myxococcota_A > Polyangia > Haliangiales > Haliangiaceae > JABFXX01. Next base: position 5,765 of record JACCQV010000908.1, read on the forward strand.
TGGACCGACGACAAGCTGTTCTTCGTCGGCGGCTCCGAGGTGGCCTACTCCGTGGACCTGCCCACCAGTGGTGTGGCCAGCGACTCGCTGCGCGTGAGCCGCGAGGGAAAGGACGTGTTCTCGGTTCCGATCTCGGCCAGCGGTGACTTCGTCGCCATGCACTACTATGGTTTCCGGATTCCGATCGTGCGCGTCGTGCAGGCCATGACTGCGCTCGGCGTCGACCTCAGCGAGTGCTGCGCGTTCGGTTACTACTGGGATCTGAGTCCGCGGTGGGGCCACGTCGCCGACCGCCAGCTCATGGTCGCGGGCGCCGACTACGATCACCGCAACCTCTCGATCGCGGGCGTCCACGACACCTCTCCGACGACCGTCCACGCCCCACCACAGCACGGCGGCCTCAGCGTCTCGCACGCCTCGTGGTCGCACGACGATCGCTTCATCGGGTACACGGTCAAGAAGACGATCGCGAACCTATCGCACCACCTCTACATCGCCGACGTGAGCGCCGCGCCGCAGCGAATCGAGGTCACCTCGGTCCACACCAACAACGTCAAGTGGCGCCCCGGCGCCAACACGCGCCACGTGGCCTACTCCGAGTACCCGGCCATCGAAGCGCAGCAGCGAGTCATGCTCGGCATCGTCGAGACCAATCCGCTTCGCGTGACCACCCGCCCGCTCATCGAGCACGCGCCGAGCGACATCTATGGAATCACCTACGAGTGGAATGCCGACGGCACGGCCATCCTGCACCACGGCGGTGCGACCGGCGAGTACACGGTCACGTTCGTCGACGCCGTCGGCACGACCAAGCACGTCCCACTCGGCCTGTTCTTCCGCGACGAGGATTCGACCCGGTGGACGATTCCGCACCTCAGCTGGTCCAAGGACGGTCGCAGGCTGATCTGCCGGACCAACCTCGGGTTCTCGATCGCCTCGATCGACCTCGCGACACAGCAAGTGACCGCTCCGGTCGAGCTCCCGATCGACATCGACTTCGCGTGGTGGGATCGCCGGCTGGTCGCCCCGTAAACGATCGCTCGACCGAGCGAGAGTGGCCCGAGCTAGCCGAGCGCCGCAGCTCACCGCCGCGTTACTCGGTCAGCTCCGTCACCAGGCCTTTGATCGGGCCTTCGCATTGCCGCGAGGCCGGTCCCATCACCTTCTCGAGCTCAGCCTTCCGCCCGGAGATCACCTTCTTGATCGTCTCGTTGGACTCGGGATGGTCCCTCCTCCACATCCGCGCCGCGTCGACCTTCTGCGACCCGTTCAACGCGCGTAGGTCTCCCGAGATCATGTTGCAGTTGATGCCGCCGTCTTTGAAGATCTCGATCACCCGGTCCACCACACTGACGACGACCTGTTCGTAGTCCTGCGGGCTGCGGATTGTGGTGGTGGCTTGCGCGCCACCGCACGCGACCAGAAGGGCGATCAGCCATGCACGTTTCATCGACGCAGTTTGCCGCGCCGCGCAGCGCTCGGGTTGGCCGCAGCGCACTAACCCCAGGGATCGCTTGTGTTGACCTCGTAGGCGTAGGCGTAGGCGTCTGCGTAGGCGACTCCGAGGCAACCGGCCGAGCCACCGGCCGATACCGGGTCGATGTTCCATTTCCAGACGCT
>JACCQV010000912.1 GCA_013813945.1 Deltaproteobacteria bacterium
GCCCAAGGGCACGTTCATCCAGCTCACCGCGCGCGCCGGTGTGACCTGCGGCGTTCGCACCGACCGTACGCTCAAGTGCTGGGGCTACGAAGGCACGACATCGCCGCCCGGTCGGTACTGACCCCGCCACCGAAACGTGAGAACACAGCCCTGCGGTGAGCACGATCGGTTGCATTCATTCGGCGTCAGCTGCGACGAGCGCACCACGCAATCACCCGGAATCGCGCGACGTGATCGCTGGCCACGGACGTGCACGCTCGCAGCCCATGAGGGTGGCCATCGGTCTGTGCATGGTCGCCCTGGTGGCGTGCTCGACGCAGCTCCCCGAGAGCACCCCGGACTCCGGGATCCCCGATGCGCAGGTCGTACCCGACGGTGCGCCCGATGCGGCGGTCGCGCCGGGTGAGCTCCGAGGCGTCTGGGTCACCCGGTTCGCGTACACGACCCAGGCCCAGCTCGAGGCGATCATCGATCGCGCAGCGGCCGCCAACTTCAACGCGGTGTTCGTCCAGATCCGGGGCGAGGGCGATGCCTACTACCGCTCGGCGCACGAGCCGTGGGCGAAGCGCCTGACCGGCACCCTCGGCCGCGACCCAGGCTGGGATCCGCTGCAGGTCGCGATCGATCGGGCACACGGCCACGGCATGCAGCTGCACGCGTACTTCAACGTGCTCTCGGCGTGGTCGGCGGCGACCACCGTGCCGCAGGCGGAAGGCGCCAGGCAGCACGCGCTACGTGCTCACCCCGAGTGGCTCGCGGTCACCGCGAACGGCACGAACACCGACACCGAGTACCGCTGGTTCAGCCCGGGCAACCCCGCAGTCCGCGCCCACATCGTGGCGACCGCGACGGATCTGATGACCCGCTACGCGATCGACGGGCTCCACCTCGATCGCATCCGCATGCCGGGCACGGCGTACTCGCACGACGCGGTCACCACGGCCGCCTACAACACCGCGAAGTCCGCGAACCCCTCGCTGACCTGGGCAGCGTTCATGCGCGCGCAGGTCGATCAGATGGTCGCCGACCTCCACTCCGCCGTCGTCGCGACCCGACCGACCGCCGTGTTGTCCGCAGCGGTCTGGGGCATCTACGACCGCCTCCCCGGCTGCACCACGAGCCAGGGATTCGCCGACTACTTCCAGGACTCGCTGCACTGGCTCGACGCCGGCACGATCGATGCGCTGGTTCCGATGATCTACTGGTCGATCGAGCCCGGTGCGTGTACCGACTGGACCGCGCTGCTCGATAGCTTCGTCACCCGCCGCGCGGGCCGACACATCTGGGCCGGGATGAACGCGCTCGACGACGGTGCGTGGGACTTCTCACAGGTGCGCTCGCGCGTGCTGCGGTCGCGCGACGTTGCGCAAGGTCTCGTCGTCTACGCGTCGAGTTATCTCGATGCGAATCTTGCGCGATGGTCCGAGTTCCCCGGTACGACTGCCTCGCCCGGTGTGTTCTTCGAGCCGGCGGCCGTTCCTGCGATGAGCTGGAAGTAGCGAACGCAAGCTCCGCAACTACGGCTCCCGTCCGCAACAATCCAAACGATCACGATTCGCCCGCCGAACGCCACGACCGCGCGTTAACAGCTACCGTCAGCGTCTTCACCGCGCGCACGCCGCGAGTGAGAGCAGCTTGCGGCGCGCGAGCTCCCACGGTGCTTCGGTCGTCGGCCACGACGGTTTCGCCTTCGACGGCTTGCCGCCGTTCGCGTCGGCCAGCGCGCGCGGCACCATCTCGGCGGCGAGCCTCGCGGTGGCGGACGGATCGCAGCGTGCCGCGAGCTCGAGCAGCTGACGATCTTGCAGGCCACGCCGGATCTGCGCGAGGCGCAGCGTCGGCTGGCAGCCATCCTTGGCTGGCAACGCGAGCACGCCGTCGAGGTTTCCGTGATCTTCCCCGTCGTGGAAGCTCGTCGGATCGAGCCGCGGATCGAGCGCGCGGCCAGGCAGCGGAGCACCCTTGCGGTTGTGGCGGTCGTGCCAGTACAGGGCGTCCCACACGTACCAGGTCGAGATCGCGTAGCGGTACGCGATCCAGCCCCACGTCCGCGCGCCGGGCGTGATCGCGTCGAGCACCATCGAGCCGGCGTACGGGTGTGCACCGTTGTACGTCCAGCGTGCGTGGAGATCGCCGTCGAGGTGGGCAGCGCTCATCGAGATATAGAGATCGATCGCGTCGCCGAGATCAGGATGCGGCTCCGAGGTCACCGCATAGCGAAACGTCGTCGGGCCTCCGCCGGCGGCGCGCACGGCGGCCGAGAGCGCGCGGACCTTCGCTCGGGCCTCCGGTGTGCGGGGCTCGTCGATCGGGATCGTGAACGGGAGGTGACCGGTGCCCTGGGTCGCCGCGATCCAAGCACGGACCTCGTCGCCGGCGACCGCCGGATCCCGCGAGATGTTGACCGGGATATCGGTGATGCCGGCGACGAGCTCTTTGCGCGCGGGCCACCAGTCGAGTCTGATGTCGGGCGTGAGCAGCACGCCGTAGCCGCGGAAGGTCTCGATGCACGCGCGCTCGGCAGCGCTCGGCGTTGCGCGCGGTGGATCGCCGGTCGGACTCGCGGCCCACACCAGCTCGCGCGGATCGCCATAGGCCCATACGCTCCGCGGCAAGGCAGGCAGCGTGACCGGTGCGACCTCGAGCGTGACGGGAAGGCGGCGTTCTCCGACGACGAGCTCGCCGCTGCGCGGTCCCGGCGCCGCGTCGCGGCCGATCGCGATCTCGAAGAACGCGGGGTTCCCGATCGGCGAGGTCGCTGGAGTCAGCGCGTCGGGGTAGGTGCCCGCGCCCTGCGTGCCGCCGTACATCGCCGTCGAGCCACGGCGCGCGCGAAACGCCTCGACGGTGTAGCCGCGCACCGTGATCGCGGCGTCGGAGAACGTCAGCCCGGTGGGCTTGCCGTCTCGATGCAGGACCTGGATCCCGAGCGTCTCGCCGCGCGCGCCGATCAGCGAGACGGTCTTGCCATCGAACCACGGCGCCGTCTCGGGC
>JACCQV010000922.1 GCA_013813945.1 Deltaproteobacteria bacterium
TGATCGTGATCGGCGGACCGTAGATGATGGGTTCGATCGCGCCATCGATCTCGGCCGTCAGTGTTGGCTGATCGAGAGGGTCCAGATCACCGGGCTGATCGTCATCGGCCGCTGCGGTGCAGCCGCCGAGCAGCAACGCCAGGACGCACCCTCGGACCGGGTGGGATGATCGCCGCCAGATCGGGGAGCGGTGCCCCGGTTCGCTCGAACCCAAGCATGCGCGACTTCTCGGAGTGCTCACGTGCATGACCAACCTCCAGCGTAGAACGTGCCAGCGATCCGATGCACGAGGAGTCCACCTCTCCTCGGCCCGTTCGCGGATCACGATGCGCGCCTACGGCGTTCGCCCGAGGAGATCCGGACCGATATCTTCGGCCACGCAGCGAGCAAGACATCGACCGGGGCATCTCCGCATCGGGTGCGGGTACCGATCTGAGCTTCGCCGCATTCGCGTGCCGTTTCAGGTCATCACCAAGGTCGTCGGTCCGATCCGATCCGGCGTGGGCGATGTCGAGCTTGGCTCGTGACGCCTACGTTGCACACGAATTACCACCCACTTTATTGTTGCGCCGACTTACCAAAATATGTCACGCTATCATTTCAACGAACCGGACAACCGTTGTTGAGAAGGGACGCTCATGAGGATCAAGACCAGCGTGAAAGCCGGCGGCCAGCTCAAGCCCATGGTGAACTGATGAAGATCAAGACCAGCGTCAAGGCCGGCGGCAAGGCCGCGGTCAATTGATGAACATCAAGACCAGCGTCAGAGCCGGCGGCAAGGCCGCGGTCAATTGATGACGAAGACCAGGAGCGACGTCCGAGCCAGCGGCAAGGCCTCGGTCGAGCTCACTGGCAGACCCTGACGGCTACTGCCGCCGGAGGCGTCTTCAGCGTCACCTGATTACTTCAGGAGAGTCTTCAGGGGACCGCGGCCGGAGATGCCAGCGAAGAAGTCGTTGCCCTTGTCATCGACGACGATGAACGCGGGGAAATCGACGACGTCGATCTTCCAGACCGCTTCCATCCCGAGCTCCGCGTACTCGTGGACCTCGACCTTCTTGATGCAGTCCTTCGCGAGCCGCGCAGCAGGTCCGCCGATCGATCCGAGGTAGAACCCACCGTGCGCCTTGCAGGCGTCGGTGACCTGCTGGCTGCGGTTGCCCTTCGCGAGCATCACCATGCTGCCGCCGTGCGACTGGAACAGATCGACATAGCTGTCCATCCGGCCCGCGGTCGTCGGTCCGAACGACCCCGACGCATAGCCGGTCGGCGTCTTGGCTGGACCCGCGTAGTACACGCAGTGATCCTTCATGTACTGCGGCAGTCCCTCGCCCCGATCGATCCGCTCCTTGAGCTTCGCGTGGGCGATATCGCGCGCGACGATCATCGGCCCGCGGAGCGAGAGCCGCGTCTTGATCGGGTAGCGCGACAGCATCGCGCGGATCTCGTTCATGGGCATGTCGAGATCGATGTTCACGACCTCGCCCGCGAGATCCTCCTCGCTCGGCTCCGGGAGGTACTTCGCCGGATCGGTCTCGAGTTGCTCGAGGAAGACGCCGTCGGCGGTGATCTTGCCCAGCGCCTGTCGGTCGGCCGAGCACGACACGGCGATCGCCACCGGACACGAGGCGCCGTGTCGCGGCAGCCGCACGACCCGCACGTCGTGGCAGAAGTACTTGCCGCCGAACTGAGCGCCGATGCCGAACGACTGCGTCAGCTCGAAGACCTGCTGCTCCAGTTCGAGGTCGCGGAACCCGTGCGCGCTCATCGAGCCCTGCGTCGGGAGGTGGTCGAGGTAGTGGGCCGAGGCGTACTTCGCGGTCTTGAGCGCGAACTCCGCGCTGGTGCCGCCGATCACCACGGCGAGGTGGTAGGGAGGGCATGCGGCGGTGCCCAGGGAACGGATCTTCTCGTCCAGATAGCTCAGCAGCCGAGCTGGGTTGAGGATCGCCTTGGTCTCCTGGAACAGGAACGACTTGTTGGCAGACCCACCACCCTTGGCCATGAACAGGAACTTGTACTCGGGCCGTGAAGTTGCACCCGGTCGGTGGGCTGGCTGGGTGGTTTATATATCTATCTGGTCGGGCAGGTTG
>JACCQV010000966.1 GCA_013813945.1 Deltaproteobacteria bacterium
CCCCGACGGTGCGGCGGTCCCTACGGGCGGCGGCTTGTTGGTCGCGGTCGAGTCGTAGGTGAGCGTGCGCCGACCAAACGACGCGCCGACCCAGACGCGGACGGCCACCTGCGTGACCGGGTGCCGGTACGCCTTCGGTTCCTCGGCGTCCTCGTCCTCCTCCTCGTCTTCACGCTCGTCGTCATCGCCAGCGCGGCGCTTCTTCTTCTTCGTCTTCTTCTTCTTCGCACCGTCATCGTCGTCGTCGTTGCGGGACACGCGCTTGTCCTCGCTCTTGGCTTCCTCTTCTTCCTCGGCCTCTCCGCCACCGCCGCGGCGATTGCTCAGCTGCTCGCGGAGCTCGCGCTTGAACTTCTCGGAGTCGGCACTCTTGAAGGTCAGCGTGAACGTCTGGGTCTTGCGGCCCTTCGACGTCACTCCGACCTCGAGGGTCTTGGCGCTGCCGTCCTTGTCCAGCTTGCCGCTTAGGATCAGGTCCGCATCGAACCGCGCGCGCAGCTTCGCCAGGTCCTTGCGCCCGAGCTCGCTGGATAGGCCCAGCTTGGTCATCGCCTTCTCGGCCTTCTCGGGACCGATCACGGTGGCGTCCTCGCCGGCGACGTCCGCTACCACGTTGGCGATCTTGTTGCCGGAGTCACCCTCGATGGGCGCGACGACGATCGTCGGCTTTGCGAGAGCCGGGACCGTGAGGAAGATCAATACGAGGAGCGCGCGCATGGCTAATCGTCGAGCAGCTCGGCGGCCCAGTCGTCCGTGGAGATGACGTCACCACCGGGCGGCCCTTCGACGGACACCGGCTGCGCTGCGAGCTCCTCGGCGACCAGCGACGTCATCTTGTTGACCTCATCCATGATCAGCGCCTGGATCAGCTGATGCTTCGGATCCTTGGCACGCTCGCGCGCGAGCTTGGCATCACGCACCGCCGCGGCGACGTTCCGTGACGTCACCTTGAGCGCGTGCGAGAACAGATGGTTCGCGAGCGCGTCGCCATAGTCGGCGGCATTCTGGAAGCGATCCTCGCGATCGCGCGCCAGCGCCATGCGGACCACCCCCTCGAGCTCGGGAGAGACGTTCGGGTTGAGCGCCGTGATCGATGGGATCCGAGCGTTGCGGACGAGCTCCACGGTCTTGTGCGGATCGTCGCCAGCGAACAGCCGCCAGCCCGTCAACATCTCCCAGGTGATGATGCCGAGCGAGAACACATCCGCGCGCGCATCCACCTCGAGCCCACTACATGCCTCGGGCGAGAGGTAGCTGAACTTGCCTTTGACCACGCCCTCGTCGGTGATCTCGACCTGGCTGTCGGCCTTGGCAAGCCCGAAGTCCACGACCTTCACCTCACCGTTCTTCGACAGCATGATGTTGGGCGGCGACACGTCGCGGTGCACGATGCCGAGGGGGGCGCCCGTCGACGGATGGTCGAGCGTGTGCGCGTAGTGCAGACCCTTGCAGGCCTCGATCATGATGTGCAGCGCGAGCGCGACGTCCCGAGTCTGGGTGGCGTTGTGGAAGGCGATCAGGGCCTTGAGATCGCAGCCGTCGACGAACTCCATGACGAGGAAGTAGTTCCCATCAGGCGCCTTCGAGATGTCGAACACCTGCACGACGTTTGCGTGCTGAAGGAACAGGGAGAGCCGGGCCTCGTCGAGAAACATCGCGACGAACTGCGGGTTCGCCGTTAGGTGCGGAAGCACGCGCTTGATCGCGACGGCCTTCTTGAACCCCTTGATCGACTCGGCGGTGCCGCGGAACACCTCCGCTTGGCCCCCGCCGCCCAGGCGTTCGAGAACCGTGTAGACGGTCTGCATCTGCTCTACAAGATCGCCCGGACCCGCAGCGTGATCAATAGAGGACTCCCGCGTAGGATGCCGCGCATGCACTACGAGACCTTCCGGCACATGAAGAAGCAGCTCGGGCAGCTCGACAAATGGCTCGAGACCGCCACGGCCCACTTTGCGACCCTGAAGGTCGAACCAGATCAGATGCTGGGCTTTCGCCTGGCGCCGGATCAATTCTCATTCGTCAAGCAGGTCCAGGCTGCGTGCGACACCGCGAAGCTGGCAGCGTCGCGCCTGACGGGCAAGGACGCTCCGGCGCACCCCGATACGGAGCAGACGGTCGAGGAGCTCCGCGCCCGCATCCGCTCGGTGATCGCCTACCTCGACGGGTTCTCTGCCGCCGACTTCGCGCAGTCCGCGACCCGCTCGGTGACGACGCCGCGCTGGGAGGGCAAGACCATGACCGGCGCGAACTACTTCCTCGAGCACGGGCAGCCGAACTTCTTCTTCCACCTGACGCACGCGTACGCGATCCTTCGCCACAACGGCGTGGCGATCGGCAAGCGCGACTACCTGGGCTCGCTGTCGTACGACGCGCCCAAGAGCTAGTCGCACTAGTCTTCGAGGGTGACGGTGCCGATGCGCGGCGTCTTGATCATCGGCACCGCGCCCTCGACGCAGCTGAGGATCGTCTCGCTGTAGTCGTAGGAGAACGTCTTGTCGTCGATCGGGACCAACGTCTCGACCGCGCGCCAGCGACAGCCGTCGAACATGTCGGCGGTTATCGTGTACGTGATCGGACGGAGCTCGCCGTCATCGAACGTCGCCGTGACGTCGCGGACCTTCCACTCGCTCAGGTAGATCGCACCGGGTTCTTCGGTCGTGTTCAGCACGAGCCGATGAGTCACCGAGTGATCCGTGCTGGCTGCGTAGATCGCGCCGGCCGTCACCATCAACGTTCCGAGGACGACTGACTTGAGGAGAGGAGTCGTCAGCGCTTGCTGCATCTGTCCATTCTTACTCGTCCACTCGCGGAGTGCCATGTAGTTCCGCGGCCCACCAGATAGTTCGAGGGTGCTCCTCGGCCGCGTGGTACCTTGGAGGTCCGCCGGGAAGCCGTCGGCCCTATGAGCACACCCGCGAAAATCACACCAGAATCACAGGTCTACATCACCGCGCACGTGCACGCGTCGAAGCACCGCCCGGAGGTGGAGGCGAGCGAGAAGTGCGCCTGTTTCTTCTGTTTCCGGAAGTTCGCTCCCGGCGAGATCACGTCCTGGATCGATGGCGGTCAAACAGCCCTGTGCCCGAAGTGCGGGCTTGACTCGGTGCTCGGCAGTGCGTCTCCGCTCGGGATCGACGATCGATTTCTTCGCAAGATGCACCAGCACCACTACGCGTTCCGTTCGAAGTAAGAGCACGGCGCTGCGGATCTCGAGCGCGGTTGTGCTGGCTGGCGTCGCGCTTGTCGGCTGCGGCCGGATCGGTTTCGATCCGTCGAGCACCGGTGGAGCTGATTCGCGGCTGCCGAACGATGGCGCGGGCGGCGACGCGACGGGCGGACATCGCGTCGCCGTCACGCCGATCGGTGGCGTCGGCCTTGGCATGAGGCCGTACCGGATCGCTGCGGCTGCGAATGACCGAACGTACGTGCTGACGATGTTGTTCAACACCGCGACGGTCGGCGGCATGACCTTCACGAATACGGCGCATCCCGATGCCCTCGTGATCGCGCTCGATGGGCCGGCCGTCGCGTGGACGCGGCAACTCGTGGATGACTCCTCGGTGGGTACCTTGCTGGCGATCGGCTCACTCGGTCTCGCTGTCGACGACAACGGTAACGTGGTCGCGTGTGGCGAGTTCCAGGGCACGATCGATTTCGGAACCGGGCCGGTCACCAGCTCCGGCAACACGGATGGCTTCGTCCTCGGGATTCAACCTAGCGGAACGACGCGCTGGTTACGGACGATCGGCAGCGCCGGCGAAGAGCTCGTGATGGGCTGCGCGACCGAGCCGGGCGCCGTCGTGGTGACCGGTGCGTTTCAGGGCACGCTGATGACCGGCGTCGCCAACCTCACCTCGGCGGGCGGCACAGACCTGTATCGCATCCGCTACGACCTCATCGGCTCTCCGCTGAGTGGAACGCGGCACGGTGGTGCCGGGGCCGACGTCCCGCGTGATCTCGTCGTCGAAGGGACCGACACCATCGTCACGGGCACCGTGCAGAATGCGACCGACCTCGGAGCGGGCCCGATCGTCCCCGCCGGCTTCACCGACGTGTTCGTCGCGCGCTACAGCAGCGCGGGCTCGACGGTGCTGGTGCACCACGTCGGCGGTGCGGGGCTCGACCGACCGAACGCGGTTGCGACCGCAGGCGAGCGAATGATCGCAGTGGGCGAGTTCGAGCAGACGGTCGACTTTCGTGGCCCCGTCGCGACTAGCGCGGGAGGCAGCGACGCCTTCATCCTGAGCATGGGCGCGACAGACGGCGATCGCTGGGTCGCCGCCGTGGGAAGCACGGGCACGGATCGAGCGACGAGCGTCATCGTGGATCTGTCCGGGAACATCTACGCTGCGCTGGAGGTCTCCGGCACGATCACGCTTGCTGGCGAGATGTTCACCACCTCAGGGCAAGACATCCTCGTCGTGAGCTACACGCCCGCTGGCGAGCTGCGCTGGTTTCGAACGTGGAATGGATCGGGGCTGGACACGGCCGCGCGCCTCACGCTTCGCCGCGACGGTTCGATCACGCTGCTCGCCAACACGACGACCACGCTCGACGTCGACGGCACTCAGGTCTCGGGCACGTTCATCATCACGCTCACACCTGGAGCGTAATTCCACATCACCACTGAAGGAATTCTCGAAGTAGCCAGCGGGAGCGGACCTTCGAACCGATCCATTCACGTTCACTGTGTGCTGTTGCATACGGCTGTCGCGGTGCAAAACGAAATTCCAATTCATTCTTTGCGCAAATGGCGCACTCCATGTGAGTCCTGGTCTTCGACGCACATCAACCAGGAGCAAGTGACATGGAAATGGACGGCGGACGTGGTGGGTATCGGATTCTGGTCGTCGACGACCATCCGGATACGGTCGAGGTGGTCTGTACCCTGTTCTTGGCTCTGGGCCATGAGGCGTACGGCGCGACCGGGGGGCTCGAAGGACTCGAGATGGTGGAGGCTGTGGATCCAATGATCGTGGTGGTTGATCTGTCGATGCCCTGTCTCGGAGGCATCGAGCTTGCCGAGAGGTTGCGCGCGAAGTACGGCGCGAAGCACTACCTCGTGGCGTTGACCGGGTGGGGTGGGGAAGAAGATCGTCGCGACGCGACGCTCGCGGGCTTCGACGAGTACGTCGTGAAGCCGGCGATGGGCAACGCGCTGTGCGAGGTGCTCGTCGGTTACGGGCTCCACGTCGCGCGCGGCCGGTCGCGGCGGAGCAGCCGGGCTCGCTTGCTCGTGTCGCAGCCCGAAGCGACCTGACCTGATCAGCGGCGTCGTGATGTGCGGATGCTGCGATCTCGTTCCTGGACGATCACGCGGCGGACTGGCGCGTGATAGCGCAGGTGGTATCCGTACGGAGGGCCGTACAGGAACGGATCGTAGAAGCCGTAGATCGGGTCGTAATGGGTCATGCCGGTGGCGACGTACTCACGAACGCGGCGGAAGTCTGTGAACTGCACGGTAGCGTTGGCCGCGCTCGTGGTCGAGCTCCCAGCGTAGTCGGAAGCTGCCGATGCGATCCGGCTCGATCTCGATCGGCAGCTGGAAGACGAAGCGAAAGGTCGACGCTTCGCGCGGAGCCACCATCATCGTCGAGCCGGGTGCCATCGCCTGGACGAGGTGCGCCGGCGGCAGCTGCTGACCGTTCTCGAGGTAGGCATCCAGCCGGAGCTGCCGTGGATCGATCGAGACGCCCTCCTCGCCGGTGTTGCGGACCTCGAAGGCCACGTGCGTGAACGTCCGATCATCCTTCTCGAACGCGCCAGTGCTCCAAACATTGACGTCAACATGCGGGTCGCGATCAGGACCACCGCGGATCTCGTACGAGGCAGCAGGCTGACCACCGGGGCCACTCACTGACGTTGTCGACGGGACGAAACGCGGCACGGTCGCTACCACCGCATGCTGCGACGGCGAGTGCTGCGAGGAAACCTGGGCGCGTCATCCCTCCCGATGGTGCATCGGACGTACCCAGCGCCGACACGAGCGAACAGCTGACTGGATCGAGTCGACCTACCGCGGCGCGCGCACCGGCAACGCGCTCACCGCACATTGCCTCGTCGGCGCGCGATCGCCGCATGAGCCGGATCGACCTGACATCACTGGTAGTCGATCCAAGCTCCGTACCCGCGGCACTCGTGATGCATCGCGATCCGGCATGGCTACACCAGTCGAACCCGTCATCGAGTCCCGTACTGTAAATCCTGAACCCGAGCTGGTGATCACGACCGGAGAGCGCAGCATCATCGCGTCTCCCATCGGCTGGTCCACGATCTTCGCTGCTGCCGTCGTCGCTGGAGCTGTATGGCTAGTGCTCCACATGTTCGGTGTCGGCGTTGGACTGACCGCGATCGAGCCAGATGATCCGAGCTCGTTGCGCGCCGTTGGCATCGGCACCGGCATCTGGAGCCTGATCGCACCCGTGATCGCGCTGTTCATCGGCGGGCTGGTCGCCGGTCGCGTCGCGCCTACGATCAACACGTTGAACGCGGTGATCCATGGTGCGGTTGTCTGGGGACTGACCGTCCTCGCGTCGATCCTCATGATCGTGATGGTGGTGAGCGCGATGTTGCGCGGCGCGGTCAAGGTGGTGAGCACGACCGCGGACGTGGCCGGAGCGTCCGCCGGGCAGCTCGGCAAGTTGCCGTCAGCCGTCGGGCTCGACTCCAAGGATCTCGTCGCACCGATCAATCAGCGCCTCCAGCGCGAGGGCATGCCACCCGTGACGAGCGACCAGCTCGAAGCCGTCGTCAAGGAAGTCGTCGAGACCTCGGTCCGCACCGGCGACATCAACCGGACTACCATGGTCGAGATCGTCGCGCGACGGACGGCGCTGTCCCGCCCGGATGCCGATAAGGTTGCGACCGCGATCGAGTCGGAGATATCAGGCGCCGCCACGCGGGGCCGCGAGCTCGCCGGCCAGGCCGGGGAAACGGCCATGCAGGCGGCCGAGACCACGGGCAAGCTCGTGCTGAGCCTGTCGCTCATGATGATCCTGACGCTCGGTGCCGCGATCCTCGGATCGATCCTCGCGGTGCGCCGCGAACGCCGAGAGCACGTCGTCCTGCCGCGCGCCTCGACACGCTGACGGCGTCCGTGACGTGCCTCCGCCGGCGTCCGGAGGTAGCGTGGCGACAGTGAGCATCGCAGTTGTCTGGAACGGTAGCGCCGGAAGTGCAGCGGACCTCTCGGCAGCTTCGATCCAGGCGGATCTCGCGCAGGCGACCGGTCGGTCAGTGACGATCGAGCAGGTTTCGGATGACCGCAATCCCACTGCCTGTGCGAAGGCCGCGATTGCCAAGGGTGCCGACGTCGTCGTGGCCGCTGGCGGAGACGGAACTGTCTCGGGAGTCGCGGCAGCGATCGTCGGTCACGACGTGCGCCTCGGTGTGTTGGCCCTCGGAACCTCGAACTCGTTCGCCGCGGCGCTCGGAATCCCGACGGACCTCGCAGCCGCGATCGGTGTGATTGCCGGGGCCGAGCAGTCCTCGGTCGACATGGCGTACGTGACCAGCACCGAGGGACGAAAGGCGATGGTGCTCCACTGCATGGTCGGGTTTCATGCCGATGCGATCGGGAACACGGCGGTAGAATCCAAGCGCCGCTGGGGTGTCCTCGCGTACGCCGCGTCCGCGATGCGCGAGCTCGCGAACCTCGAAACGTTCGCGGTCGAGCTCGATACCGGTGACCACGTCGTGCGGTGTCGCGCGAATGCGGTCGCGGCGGCGAACCTCGCTCCGATCAAGACCGTCCTCGCACATGGGCCATCTCACCTGCTCGGCGATGACGGGCTGGTCGACGTCACCATCATCGCGGCCGAGTCGCTGCTCGAGGCGATCGCCACGGGCGTGCACCTCTACCGGCAAGCACGCAGCGGCGAAGCGGCCACACGCGCGAACGTCGGTTCGTTCTCCGCTCGTACCGTCACGATCACCGCCGATCCCCCACAGCACGTGCTCGTCGACGGAGAACCGTTCGGCTCGACTCCAGTACGGATCGAGACGGTCGCCCGCGCCCTGACGGTCCTGGCACCACGCCCACCACCAGCCGAAGGGCCGCCAACCGATGCCTCCCTGATCGGGCTCCCCGATCTCCAGGTCGAATGACCGAACGTCCGGAACGCACGACCGCCGCTTCCCCCAGCGGTCAGTGCGCTCCGGATCAAAGCGTCTTGAGGATCACCGAGTTGATCGGTTTCACGTTCATGCCGCCGGGGTATCCGTACGACACGTTTTCGGTGAAGTTGGACGTCTCCGGCGTGCCCCAGCCCCAGACCCAGAGGCCGAACGGGGCGGTGCTCTTGATCTCGCGGCGGCCGGTGGAGCACTGGCCGACATTGACGAAGTTGCCGGTCGTCAGGTTGATGCGCGCGTATTCGTAGTTGCCGTCGATCGCAGTCCAGCTGCTCAGGGCGCCCGCGCAGTCGAGCATCACGTCGGCGAACTGACCATCGGTGCCGCGGCTGCGGATCACGACGAGGTTGGTCTCGGGATAGGTCGGGTCGGCGAAGAACACATACTGGTTGAGGTACTGCTCCGGCGGAACGCTCACCACGAAGTCCGGATCGCCATACCCGCTGCCCACGTGCGTCGAGCCGGTCATGTACGTGAACAGCATGAACGGATGATCGACATCCTGGCTCTGCACGACGAACGGGGTGCCGGTCTCGAACGTGACAGCCTCGCCTCTACCGAGTGTCGACGGTCCGCCGACCGCGGCGCTGTACGAGAGCTGCGTGCCATCGACGGTCCCGACGATGCGCCAGAACGTCTTGGTCTCGGCAGGGACCCGCGGCCGATACATCACACCGACGTAGCGGCTCCCGAGAGCGCGAACGGGCGGCACCATCTGCTCGCCGTGATCGCAGTACGGCGTTCCGGTCGGGATGTTCATGCAGGTCTGGCCGGCCATGAAGCCGACGGGCTTGTTCGTGGTGAGCACACTTCCCGTGAGCTCGGTGCCCTGCGTGATCTGGGCGTGCTGCCCTTTCATCAGCGTGATGTTGATCGGCTGGTTCGCGGCGCCGCCCGTGATGCCGCCGCCCCCCGAGACCGATGCGATCGGCGTCAGGGTCGCGACCGTGTTGTCCTCGCGCGCGATGATGTTGAGCGAGGGAGAGCCGGCACCCTCGGGCGACACGTTGACCGCGACGTACTCCTGCGACCACACGCTCGTCGGCAGCAGCAGCGACGCTGCGGTGACGGCCGTCGAGCCGCCGCCATATGGATTGATCTGGTACGCCACGACCGGAACGTCGGTGCTGATCTGGAAGGCATCCGAGATCGTGGTTCCCGTCGCACCGGCACTCGGCACCGCCGCGGTCACGGGACACAGCGGAGCTGCACCGCTGCCGCCACTGAGGAACACGATCGCGACCTCGCCGGGTGGGATGCCGATCGTCTCGTCATACGGCGCGTAGGTGATGCCCGGGCCCGAGCCGACGGGGATCCGGGTGAACGTCGCCGCAGGGAGGACCTGACCGCGATGCTTGACCGTGATCTTCGCGGGTGACGTCCACGTGTTCGCCACGAAGGCAGCGAAGCAATACTCCTGCTGCTGCACGTCCATGTCGGTCGCGTAGTAGTCGCAGCCGACGGACTTGCCGGTGTTCTCGGCCGCGAGGCAGGCGTTCTGACAGGTGAACGTCGTGGCATCGCACGCCTGCGTTCCATCGCACTGCGTGAGCACGTTGCCCTTGCAGTCGAGAACGGCGTGCGAGTCGGCGGAGCACGTGGGCGTGCACTCGTTCGTGTCGTCCCCACCCATGTCGTCGCCCGCTCGAGGGGAGGGACCGCAGCCAACCGCCATCACCAGAATGAGCGTCACGGCCGCAGTCCTCATCGCCGCGGACCGTAGGCTCAGCCTTCTGCGAATTCAATTCGAAACGTGCGCGTGTCGCGCGAAAACCTCGGTCAGGGGAGGTTCTTGCCGGGCTGCGGGAGCTGTTCGCGCAGCAGTGCGGGCTCGGCGTGCGCATCGCGAATCGCGTCGGGATCGATCGCCTCGCCGAACTGGGTCAGCGGCTCGGGGTCGACGTCCGAGATGCCGGAGAAGGCGGGTAGATCGGCACCGCTGGACGGGCTCACGCCGATGGGCGGTGTCGCTTCGGTGTGCGCTCCTGCGGCGGTGCGCCGCCTCAACCGCGCGCCGACGTACGCGAGGACCGTGCCCAGGACAAACAGCTTGAAGATCCGGTTCATGAGCGCGTGAGGAGCAACCACCGTGCCGAAGGGTTTGGTCCTTGCATCACTGACAGCGCATGCCCTTCTCGTCGGTCTCAGTAGCCGTTCACGATGCCAAGCATGAGGTGGCCCCCTGGATCGAGCGCCTTGCGCGGGCAGGCTTCGTTGCAAAGGCGCTCCTGTACATGACCGTGGGGGTCATGGCCGCCATGGCGGGGCTTGGTCTCGGCGGCAAGGCCGCGACCGATCAGCACGGGGCGATGCTCTCGCTGCTCCACAAGCCCCTCGGTCGCGGTCTGCTCGCTGCGATCGCGATCGGGCTGACCGGGTACGCGGTGTGGAGGATCATCGAGGCGTTCGCGGATCCCGAGGGTCATGGCCGGTCGGCGAAGGGGCTCGCGCATCGCGTGCGCTCGTTCATCACGGGCGGTATTCACCTCGGGCTCGCGCTAAGTGCCGCGAAGCTCGCTCTCTATCAACATGACGATCACAACAGCTCGCGCGAGGCACAGGAGTGGACGGCGCGTGCCCTGTCGAAGCCGGGCGGCAAGCTGATCGTCGGGCTCGCGGCAGCTGCATTCGTCGGTTACGGCCTCTATCAACTGTTCAAGGCGATCAAGTCGAAGCTCAACAAGCGGCTCGCGCTCGAGAGCCTCGGCCACACGACGCGCAAGATCGTCGTCGGGGTCAGCCGGTTCGGGATCGCCGCTCGCGGGATCGTGTTCGGGATGATCGGCGTCATGCTGGCGCGCGCGGCCTACGACGGGAATGCCAAGGAAGCGGGCGGGGTGTCCAAGTCGATGCGCGAGCTGTTCGGGTTCGGGACGCAACCGTTCGTCGCGATCGCCGTTGGGCTCATGGCCTACGGCGTCTATCAGCTGATCAACGCGCGGTATCGCCGGATTCGCGTCGACTGAAAGACGGGGCCAAGTACCCGGGACCGACCCCATGGAAACTTGACCTCGATCGCAGAACCCGCGATGCAGGAGGACGATGGAAGCGTCCCTCTTCGACATGACCCGTGGTCTCGAGCTCTCCGGCCCGACCGCTGACGACGACTACGACGAGGTCATCGAATATGTGTTCGAGCGAGCCGC
>JACCQV010000996.1 GCA_013813945.1 Deltaproteobacteria bacterium
CCCCGACGGCCACACGTTGCTGGTCCGCATCGTCTCGATGCTGACGAAGATGATCGCATGAGCCGCCTACGCCGACGCCTACGCTTACGCCAACGCCGGATCAACACAGCCGAACTCTGGGGTTAGGGCGGGACATGGCTCACTCGGGGCTGCACCTACCGGGTGCTACGCGCTATGCTCGACCTCGTGTTCGTCGCAATCATCGCCGGAGTCCTGATCGGGGTCGTCACCGCGATCCTGGCCATGCGTGCGGCCGCGGCGGAAGCGAGTCGTGAGGCGCGGCGGGTCGTCGATGCGACGCGTGGTGAGATCGCCGCGCAGGTCAAGGCGGCCGAGCTCGAGGCCGCGGCGCAGCGACGCGCGCTCGAGACAGCAGCGCGGACGGAAGCACTCGAGATCCGCACGCGGGGCGATGATGAGCTCGCGGCCAAGGAAGCCGCACTCGAGCGTCGCGCACAGGAAGTGGCGCGGATCGAGGCGACGCTCGCCGGGACCGAGGATGCGATCGAGCAGCGCGAGGCGACCCTCGATGCGGTGCACAAGGATCTTCAGTCGCGACGCGATCGCGCGACCGGCTTCGAGACCGATGCGAAGAAGAAGCAGCAGAGTGCGCGGACCGAGCTCGAGTCCCGGGCCGGGGTCGCCGCGATCGAGCTGATCGAGCGGATGAGCCGGGCGTGGCTCGACGATGCACGCGCGCGAGCCTCCGACGCGGTGCGCACGGTCGATCAGACGGCCGCGGATCCCGAGCACGATCGCGAGGCCAAGCGCGTGATGGAGATCGCGGCGACCCGCTATCACCACCACTACATGACAGAGCGCGCGGTCAACAACCTGCGGATCGGGCCCGACCTCGTCGGCATCTTGCTCGATAACGGCGGCGCGCTGCACCAGGCGATCCAGACCGTGGCGGGCGTGCAGCTGCTCGTCAACGACGACAAGGATGCGATCCGCCTCGACGGTCTCGACGGCGTCGGCAAGGAGTTTGTCCGCCGTGCGATCAACCGGATGATCAAGAAGCCGGAATCGATCGACGACGCTCGCAAGGATCCTGAGGGCTGGGCGAACCGCGGCCGCGAGACCGTCAACCAGGAGATCCGGGCGCTCGGCAAGCGAGCGTTCCAGATCCTCGGCATCCAGAAACCGCACCCGGACATCGTCGAGCTGGTCGGCGCGCTCAACTTCCGCACGAGCTACACCCAGAACCAGTGGTGGCATGCCGTCGAGTCGAGTTACCTCGCCGGCATGATGGCGGCGGAGATGGGTCTCGATGAGAAGCTCGCGCGGCGCGCGACGTTGATGCACGACATCGGCAAGGCGCTGACGCACAAGATCGAAGGCTCGCACGCGGTGATCGGTGCCGACATCGCACGCCGTCTCGGTGAGCCCGAGCTCGTCGCCAACGCGATCGGCGCGCACCACGCCGACGAGCCGTGCAACTCGGTGTACGCCTACCTGGTCGCGGCATCCGATGCGATGAGTGGCGCACGTCCCGGAGCTCGCCGCGAGCTCGCCGAGGGCTTCTCGATGAAGGTCGAGGATCTCGAGCGGATCGGGTCGTCGCGTCGCGGCGTTTCTCATGCGCATGCCGTGCACGGCGGCCGGGAGCTTCGCGTCTACGTTCGCGAGCGCGATGTCGATGATCTGACGACGGTCGAGATGTCGACGGAGATCGCGAGCCAGATCTCCGAAGAGATGACGTTCCCCGGTCAGATCAAGGTGACCGTGATCCGCGCGTTCGAAGCCGTCGCCACCGCGAATTAGCGCCCCAGCGCAGCTGGTTCGACCAGCAACTGACGATCGCTCCGCGAGCGCCGCGGTCACAGCGCACGGCGGGGGTGCGCGAGAGTGCGACGACTCGCATACGGGAGCGCGAAGGGAGTCGCGGGAGCTTCCCGTTCGTAGGGGCATGCCGGATGCACCGAGCGCGCGCACTTCAACGCGCACATCCACAGAAGAAGGACGGGATTACATGGCGAACCAGAATCAGAACGGCCGCAACATCACCTCCGACGATCAGCGCCCGAGCTGGCGTCCGCAAGATCAGAGCATGCGCGACGATCGCGATGACGAGCGCTCGATGAGCGATCGTGATCGGGATCGTGGTCGCCGTGATCAGCAGGACGAGGGCTACCGGACGTCGGAGCGCTACGGCCAGGGCCAGAGTGGCTACGGCTCCGGTCGGTATGGCGAGGATCGCTCGCTTGGGTTCGAGAATCGCAACCAGGGCTATAGTGGTCGGTCCGAAGATCGCCAGCAGGGCATGGGTCTCGACGATCGCTTCTCCGGGCGCGGCGGCCAGGGGTATTTTCAGGGTGGGCAGGGCCAGGGCCGTGAAGGCTATGGACGTCAGGACGAAGGTCTCGGTCAGCGCGGCTTCGGCGGCGGTGATCGCGGCTTCGGTGGCGCGGAGAACCGCGGCTACAACAGCGGATACAACATGGGTGGGCAGGGCGGTCAGGGTCTTACCCAGCAGAGCAGCCAGATGGGCGGCGGCCGGATGGGCGGCTTCGGTGGCCACGGCGACGTGGGCGGCAACGAAGGTCGCGAGGGTCGTGAAGGCTCCGGCATGCAGGGCGGTGAGGGACGATGGGGTGGCTATGCCCAGCAGCCCGGCTATGGCGTCGGGATGAGCGGCGGCCAGCTCGGAAATCGCAGCGGCCAGTGGGGTCAGGGCAACCAGGGCTACGGTGGCCAGCAGGGCTACGGCGGCTCGTCGTCGTTCAACTCACAGGGCGGTAGCTACGGTGGATATGGTCAGCAGGTCGGCGGCGGGATGCAGGGTGGCTATGGCCAGCAGGGCTCATCGCAGTCGGGCTTCGGTCAGGAGATGCGCGGCCAGCATCGCGGCAAGGGCCCGCAGGGCTGGCAGCGCTCCGACGAGCGGATCCGAGAGATGGTCTGCGAGACGCTGACCGACGACGACCACGTCGACGCCAGCAACATCGACGTCAAGGTGACGGGCGGCGAGGTCATCTTGACCGGCCAGGTCCCCGATCGCCAGACGAAGCGGATCGCGGAGGACATCGTCGAGCGGCTCTCGGGCGTGAAGGACGTCGTCAACCAGCTCAAGGTCGGCTCCCAGGAGCGGGGCAACCAGTCGACGAACCGCGGAGTCGGTAAGTCCGAGACCGAGACAACGGACCGTAGCAAGCACCGCGCGTAGCGGCACACCGTGACATCGCGCTCGCTGCACGCGGGCGAGATGGGGAGCAGGCAAGACGAGTGACGGCGTCTTGCCTGAACTTTTTTCGGCGTGCCTGCGCTGGCTCTGCGAGATTCCTCGTCGGTACACGAGATGCAGCGAGTTCGAACGCCATGCGTGAATACGACGAACAAGATCCGAAGAATCCGCGGCCGATCACGACGCCGAAGAAGCGGACGAATCCGATGGAGGCGAGCGAGGCACTGCCTTGGCGCCATCTGCGCAAGGACGATGACCGCGACCGCCACCGTCACGTCTGAGCCGCCAGTACCTGGGTGTAGTCATCGACCTGTGATCAGCAACTTGGGAACTGCCGACCCCTACGTAAAGGTAAGGGTTGGTCTTGACACTCGACGTCCAAGCTCCCATAGTCGCGACAGATGGACCAAACCTCACGTGTGCGTGAGGGTTAGGCCTGACGATGACAGACCCACCCAACCACGACAAGCTGATGCGCGTCGGAGAGCTCGCCAAGGCGGTCGGCAAGACCGTCCGGGCGATGCACCTGTACGAGGAGCTCGGCCTGCTCGAGCCGCGCTCGCGGTCCGACGGTGGATTCCGGATGTACGGCGTCGAGGCGATCGATCGGATCCACTGGATCGTGAAGCTCCAGGCGATCGGGTTCACGCTCGCCGAGATCCAGGGGTTCGTGAAGGACTTCCAGGGCGCCGGTTCTGGCCGCGAGGCCACCGCGCGCGTGCGTGCGCTGTTCACGGAGAAGCAGGCGCAGATCCGCGTGCAGATCACGCAGCTCCAGGTGATCGAGAACGACCTCAACGAGGCCGTCGCGTACCTCGACTCCTGCCAGACCTGCACGGATGACTACGCGCCGACCGCCTGCGGCGATTGCGATCACCACGGGCATCACAAGGATGCGGCCCCCGCGCTGTTCGCGGGACTGTCGCGCCGCAGTGATGAGCCGCGCGAAAAAGAGTTCGATGTACCCGTGACCGTACTGTACCGCGAAGGAAACAACTGATGTCCGCAGCCAAGTCACCGATCGAAGTCGTCGCGCCCGAGGGCGTGCAGCTCCCGATCTTCATGGACAACCATTCGACGACGGCTGTCGATCTGCGTGTCGTCCACGCGATGCTGCCGTTCTTCACGAACCACTACGGCAATGCGGCGAGCCGCAACCACTCGTTCGGGTGGACCGCCGAGGCGGCCGTCGAGAACGCACGCGGCCAGATCGCCGCACTCCTCGGCGGTGACGCCAAGGAGATCGTGTTCACCTCCGGTGCGACCGAGGCGAACAACCTCGCGATCAAGGGTGCGGCCAGCTTCCTCAAGAAGCAGGGCAACCACATCATCACCGTGGAGACCGAGCACAAGAGCGTGCTCGACACCTGCAAGCGCCTGCAGCGCGAGGGCTTCGAGGTGACGTACCTGCCGCCCGCGAAGGACGGCCTCGTCACGCCCGAGCAGATCGTCGCGGCGATGACCGACAAGACGATCCTCGTCAGCATCATGCTCGCGAACAACGAGGTCGGCGTGGTGCAGCCGGTCGAGGCGATCGGCGCCGCGATCAAGGCCCGCAACCCGAAGTGCCTGTTCCACACCGATGCGGTGCAGGGCGCCGGCAAGATTCCGTTCGATGTCGAGAAGGCCAAGGTCGACCTCGCGTCGGTGACGGCTCACAAGATGTACGGACCCAAGGGCATCGGCGCGCTGTGGGTTCGCCGCAAGCCGCGCGTTCGCATCGATCCGATCATCGACGGCGGTGGTCACGAGCGCGGTATGCGGTCGGGAACGCTGCCGGTCCCGCTGATCGTCGGCTTCGGCAAGGCCGCCGAGATCGCGAAGGCGGAGATGGCGGATGAGGCCGTGCGGCTCGAGAAGCTGCGCACGCGCCTCTACAAGGGCATCACGTCGAAGCTGACCGAGACCTACGTCAACGGCTCGATGGAGCACCGGCTCCCGGGCAATCTCAACATCTCGTTCGCGTTCGTCGAGGGCGAGTCGCTGCTGATGGCGCTCAAGGACGTCGCCGTGTCTTCGGGCTCGGCGTGCACCTCGGCGTCGCTCGAGCCGAGCTACGTGCTCCGCGCACTCGGCGTCGGCGAGGAGCTCGCACACACGTCGATCCGCTTCGGTCTGGGCCGGTTCAACACCGACGCCGAGGTCGACTACGTGATCGAGCTCGTCGTGAAGAGCGTCGAGCGCCTGCGCACCCTGTCACCTCTGTGGGAGATGCACCAAGATGGCATCGACCTGTCGACCATCCAGTGGACCCCGCACTGATCTGTACCTGAGGAAATGAACCATGGCGTATTCAGAAAAAGTCCTCGACCACTACGAGAACCCCCGCAACGTCGGGACGTTCAAGACTGACAACGTCGATGCCGATGAAGTCGGCACCGGCCTCGTCGGCGCTCCGGCGTGCGGCGACGTCATGCGCCTCGAGATCCGGGTCAAGGACGGCTTGATCGCGGACGCGAAGTTCAAGACGTTTGGCTGCGGCTCGGCGATCGCCTCGTCGTCGCTCGCGACCGAGATGATCAAGGGAATGACCCTCGATCAGGCCGCGAAGATCTCGAACACCATGATCGTCGAGGAGCTCAACCTCCCGCCGGTCAAGATCCACTGCTCGGTCCTCGCAGAAGACGCCATCAAGGCGGCGATCGAGGACTACAAGAAGAAGCACGCGAAGTGAACACGATGACCGCCGCCACCAACCCAGCTCCTGCCACCCCCGCTCCGACCACCATCGGCAAGCGCGAGGTCGAGGTCACCTTGTCTGCAGCCAAGGAGATCGCGAAGCAGAAGGCCAAGCGTGGAACGCCCGACGCGATGATTCGCATCGGCGTGCGTGGCGGCGGCTGCACCGGCTTCACGTATGTCTTCGTGTGGGCCGACGAGGTCCGCCCGACCGACAAGGTGTTCACGGGCCCCGAGGGCTCGGGCGTTTCGAT
>JACCQV010001002.1 GCA_013813945.1 Deltaproteobacteria bacterium
GGCCTGTCCTGCCCCGCCGGCGCCGCCGGCGCCACCATCACCACCGCGGCCGCGCACGACCGCGCAGCCGGCGATCGCGACGCTCGAATTCGTGACGACGAAGACGCCGAAGCTACCGCCCGCGCCGGTTCCGCCGGAACCACCACTGCGCGCCGCGCAGCCACCCGCGCCACCACCGCCGCCACCAGCGCCATAGGCATCGGTGCCGTCATCGCAACCACCGCCACCGCCGCCACCACCGCCGCCGCCGCCGTTCTCGCCGGTACCACCCGGCGCACCGATCGCGCCGGTCCAGTAGCCTGCGTTCAGGATGCCGCTATTCGCACCCGCGCCCGCCGGTCCGTTCTGCACGGCCCCGGGATTCCCGGTCCCCCCCGGCGTTCCAGCGCCCGAGTTGCAGCCCGACGAGTTCGCGGGTCCGCCACCGCCTGCGATGCCGAAGCTCCCGCTGACGAACGACGCGTTGGTTCCGGAATCACCGGACGTCGCGTTGAGGCTGAACGGACAGCTCGTATCCATCTCGCCGCCGTTGCCGCCTGGGCCCGAGTCCATCGGCCGGCTCGACGGCGAGCTCGCGCAGAAGTTGTCCACGCCTTGCCCGCCGCCACCGTGCGACGATCCATCGCACGAGAGCTGTTCTTGGCCGTCGCCACCCGTACCACCGGTTCGGTTCGCAGACGGATCCGAGGGATTTGCGTCGAGCCCCGGCGCTCCGGCGCTGCCGTTCGCACCATCGCCCGCGATGATCTGAACGTTCGTGAGACCGATGTCGGAGCTCGCGACGTGCACGACGTAGCTGCTGGTGCCGGCACCGATCGCCGCGGGGCCCTCGAGGATCATGTTGTCGAGCCGGCCGGGGAAGGCCACACCATGCGCGCGCACCGTCAGGTACGCACCGTCGCCGCCGACGCCGTCGTCGAGCCGACCGACGACGCGCACCCGATGACTCGCGGTGCTGTACGGTCCGCGTTGCCAGTTGACGTCGTAGCCGCCCCACACCGCGATCGCACTCGCGAGCACGATCACCTCGTTGTACGTGCCGGTCTGCACGAACACGTGATTACGGCTGCTGAGCGCGGCGCGCCGGATGCCAAACGAGATCGTGGCGCACGGGTCGTTGTAGACGAGGCCACACGTCGTGGTGTTCGTACCGGCGGTGGCGACAAAGATGCCGCGCGCCGCATCACCATCGATGCCGTCGCAGTTGGCGTCCGCGTAGGCCGCGTCCGGATCGTCCATCGTGGAGGGCGGTGCACAGGTGCCCCAGCCGTTCGCACCGGCGCAGGTCTGGGTTCCGGCGCACACGTTCCACGTCGTCGGGATGTTGCATGGCTGCATCGCGCCTGGATTCGCGGCCGTGCAATCGCACGCGGCACTGGTCGCGATGCACTGCTTGTAATTGATGCCGCTGATCGCGACGTCCTCGCACGCATAGCCGGTCGGGCACGACACGTTCGTGCAGTCGCGCGAACAATAGCGATCGCCATCGTCGTACGTCACGCACTTGTCCATGCCGAGCAGCGTGCACTCCGTATCCTGCGTGCACGGGCTGCACAGCTGGTTCGACGTCGGGACGCACACGAACGAGACCTGTCCTTCGATCACGACGCCCGACACACCGAGGCACCCATACCCATCAGGACACGAACCGCACAGCTTGCTGCACTGTCCGGACGTCCCGACGAGGATGCAGATCTCACTCTCGCACTGCATCGCGTCGGTGCACGGCTGACCGAACCCGGACCTCGGGCCGTCGATCGGTGCATCGGTGACCGGACCATCGAGACCCGCGTCGACAACGCCGCAGGTGTCGACCGCCGGATCGCATGCGGCCCGATCTCCTGACGCGCAGCTCAGCGATGCCACTGCGATCGAGATCACAGCCAGGAGGGTCCTCATTCGCGGAGCGTAGCGCGTTACAGCGGATCGACGTGGAAGATCGTCTCGGCGGCGAGGCAGTGGAGCAGCGCGCTCGTCAGTGTTGCGAGGCGCACGAGAATCCGCTCCCTGCCTTCTTGTGCGCGCAGACGCCGAGCCGTGACTCATCGATCTTGCAGACGTCTCCGAATCGTTCACAGGTGACGACCGGATCGTTCGTCGTGCCCGCGGGCTTGCCCGTCGAGGAGCTCGGGCCACAGCCGACGACGAGTGCGATCGCGAGAGCAGCGCGGATCATCGAGCACCGATGGTGTCACGTAACGCGCAGCGCGTGACCCTGGCTTCCTTTGTCAATGCATCGAGCTCGCGGGCGTTGACCCCGTTCGTCTTCCAGCCCTCGACCAGCGTCAGCACGCGGTCGTTGCCGATGCCGTCGGTCAGGTGCCCGGCGATCGCATCGGACATGCTGACGCCGTCCCGTGCGTCCGGTTGCGCGCGACTGGGCGTGTCGCAAACGAGAAGGACCGCGTCCCGCACACTCTGATCGGTCGTTGCAGGCGGAAGCGCGCGCGGCCCACCGCAGCCGAACACCGGGAACAGCATCCCGAGCAAAGCGCTCCCTCGCACGACGACATTCTATGGCAGGGATACCGCACGCAGGTATGGCAAGAACACCCCGCCTCACGGAGGCTACGGCTGATATTCATTGAATCAACAGGAGTTGCGTCGACCGATGTACGGTTGCTTACGCTCCACCGTGAGGCATTTCCGGTGCACACACGGTCCGCAGTGCCCAGCGATGATCCAGCGACGCCCAAACCAGGGACCCGATTCGGCGACTACCTCCTCGGCGACAAGATCGCCGCCGGTGGTATGGCCGAGGTGTTCCACGCCGAGCCGCTGAAGCGCCGGTTCGAAGGCCCGATCGTCGTCAAGCACATGCTGCCGTCGCTCGCCGGCAACAAGGACTTCGTCTCGATGTTCATCGACGAGGCGCGAATCTCGACACGACTCGATCATCCAAACATCGTCCAGGTCCACGACTTCGAGGCGACCGATCGCGGGCTGTTCCTGGTCATGGAGCTCATCGATGGCCCGGACCTGCTCTCGGTCCTCAGCCGATGCGCGACGGCCCAGCGTCCGTTCGATGCAGAGCTCGCGGTGTACGTCGCGTGCCACGTGCTCGAGGCACTCGACTATGCCCACGGGGCCGCGCTGCCGAACGGCAAGCACTTGCACGTGGTTCATCGCGATGTGTCGCCCAGCAACATCCTGTTGTCGCGGCGCGGTCACGTGAAGCTCGCCGACTTCGGAATCGCGCGAGCCGCGGCCATGGGTCAGACGCAGGAGATGGCGTCGGGAACGCTGAAAGGCAAGTTCGGCTACATGTCCCCGGAGCAGGTCCGCGGCGACAAGCTCGACGGACGCTCGGACGTGTTCTCCCTCGCCATCGTTCTCGCCGAGATGCTGATGACGCGACGGTTGTTCGCGGCGCCGAACGACGTCGAGCTCTTGCTCATGGTCCGCCGCGGTGACCTCAGCCGCCTCGACAAGTACGGTGCGAGCATTCCCCCGGCGCTGCGCGCGATCGTGCGCAAGGCGTTGAGCGTCGACCGCGAGACCCGCTACGAGAATGCCGGCGCGTTCCGGGATGCACTCGCAGACTGGCTCGCGGGCTGTGGGCGCCGGACCGGTGCCGCGCGGCTCGCCGATCTGCTGCGCGAGCTCGAGCGCGACGGCGATGTGCTGTGTGCTTCGACCCGGCGCCGTGCCTCGAACAAGTCGTCGACGACGATCAGTGGCAAGCAGACCGTGATGGCGCGCCTCGCTGCGACGGACGCGGCGAAGCTCGGCCGCCTGGCGTTTGCCCGCGGCGATGGCCCGAAAGACGACGTCCCCGACCACGAGCACGTGATGCTCGCGCGCTTTCACGGCAGCGCCAGCCCCACGCCGACTCCGGTGCGCCCCGCGACCCCGCGCGCCTTCTCGCTCGACGAGAGTGGAACGCTGGATCCCGTCATGGTGATCGATCTGCTGTGCGAGATTGCGCGCACCAATCGGACCGGCGCGCTGGTGATCCGCAGCGGCGACTCGTTCAAGGAAGCGTACTTCCGGGCCGGCCAGCCCGTGTTCGTGCGCTGCAACGTGCCCGAGGATCGATTCGGCGAGTTCCTCGTCAAGCGCCGCGTGATCACGCGCGACCAGCTCGAGCGGACGCTGAACGTCCTCGGTCACTTCAAGGGTCGTCTCGGTCAGGCGCTTGTCAGCCTCGATCTGCTCACGCCCGTCGATGCGGTCCGCCTGCTCGCCGCGCAGGTCTCGCACAAGCTGATCAGCGCGTGCTCCTGGCATACGGGGTCCTACGAGTTCCGCGATGGCGAGCACAATCCGTGGCCTGCGCTCGAGCTCCAGATCCGGACCTCTTCCATTATCGGCAAGGGTCTCGGCGCGATCCCGATGGAGCGACTGATCTTCTGGGCGGAGCGCATTCGCGAGC
>JACCQV010001028.1 GCA_013813945.1 Deltaproteobacteria bacterium
GATCGCGGTCGCGCGGTCCGGAGATCGCCTCAGCGTGATCGATCTGCGGTTCGGACGCTGGATCCGCGATCTGATCCTTCCCGAGGGCGTGACGGAGATCGCCGTCGACGAGGGCCTGCAGCGGATCGCACTCGCGAGCGCCGACGGACTCGAGCTGGTGCGCCCCGACGCACTCGAATCGAGGTCGCCCGAGTCGGCGAGCTCGCTCGGGAAGGACGAGGAGCGGCCCCAACCGACCGTGCCCGCCGAGCCGACCGAGACCAACGGGCACAGCGTGGAGCCAGCAAACGGCGAGCATCACGAGATCGCGCTCGCCCCAGTCGAGGAGGTTGCGGTCGAAGTGCCGGAGGCCGAGCCCGAGATCGCACTGCCCGACGGACCGCTCGTGCGCCTCGATCCGGTGTCGGTGACCCCGACGGCGACCGCGGGTGAGATCGCGCAGTCGGTCGAGCTCCGGCTCCAGCTGATCGGCGCCCGCGTCAACGTGGCGATCGCGGAAGCGTGGGACAGCGGACGGATCAGCAAGACGGATCCGATGCGTCCACCCTTCTCGGACGAGGTAGCGGGCTTGCTCCAGCTCGCCAGCGGTCGCGCGGGCGGAGAGCTGACCGCCGCCGTGAGCCGGTTACGCGCGATCGAGGACACGGTGATGAACGCGGAGCGCAATCGCACCGGCCGGCTCACGCCGCTTGACGTGCTCGCGCGCGACTTCCAGCTCTCGCAGATCGCCGTCGCGGTGCTGTTCACGATCGTCGCTCCCCGACTCCGCGGCGAGCTCGCGCGGCTGTACGGCATCCTCGCCAACGATCCGGGACGCCCCGTCACTGACGAGTACCTGATGGGTCAGGTGCTCGGCACTGGATTCACCCAGCAGATCGCGCGCGAGCTCGACGGCGATCGCCCGCTGCGTCGGTTTGGCCTGATTCGCGTCGGAACGGGAGACCGCCCGTTTGCGGCGCTCAGCGTCGATCCGCTCGTCGTCCGTTACATCGCGAACCAGCCGCCGGAGGGCGAGCCAGATCAGCACCTCAAGGTCCGCCACGTCGATCGCGATCTCGAGGAGCTGCAGGTCCCGCGCGCCATGGTCGCAACTGCGATGCGGTTTCTCGGCAGCCCGCGCGACGGCGAACCCGTGCGGATTGTCGTTCGCGGTCGCACCGGGTCGGGTCGCCATACGCTACTGACATCCCTCGCGTCACGAGCAGGCCGTTCGCTCGGTGTCATCGATCTCTCGACGGTGCCTCGCGAGCCGGGTCGCCTCGCGCAGATGCTCGAGGCGGTGCTGCGCCGCGCGATGCTGCGCGGGTTGCTCCCATGTGTCGACGGGCTCGAGCTCGCGTCGTCCGAGGAGCCGGACACCAAGGTCCAGATCGCCGCGATCCTGCGCAACCACCCCGGACCGATCGCGCTCCGGCTGCCGAGCGAGGCGGTGGTTCCTCTCGAGCCGGGGTACTTGCTCCTCGATCTGCCGCTGCGCAACGAGCGCCAGCGTGGCGAGTCGTGGAACATCGCCCTCGAGCACCACCAGATCGAGCTCAGCGACGGCAGCGAGCTGGCGGCCCGCTATCGCGTCGGCCCTGGCATCATCGAGCGCGTCTGTGCCGAAGTCTCGCGCCGACCCGATCGTCCGCAGGATCCAGCCGCGTGGATGCGCGAGCTCGACGATGCCGTCCGCCAGCATCTCGAGAACCGCCTCGGCACCACCGCGAATCGCGTCACTCGCCTCGCGAGCTGGGCCGACATCGTCCTGCCTGAAGACATCATGGACTCGCTGCTCGAGCTGACGGCGCGCGTCCGCCACCGCAAGAAGGTCTACGAGCAGTGGGGCTTCGACAAGGCGATGACGACGTCACGCGGCATCACGGCCCTGTTCTCTGGTAGCCCGGGCACCGGCAAGACGATGGTCGCCGGCGTGATCGCGCGCGACCTCGGGCTCGAGCTGTATCGCGTCGATGTCTCGCGGATCACGTCGAAGTGGATCGGCGAGACCGAGAAGAACCTCGGCAGTCTGTTCGACGCGGCCGAGGATGGCCAGGTCATGCTGCTGTTCGACGAGGCTGACTCGTTGTTCGCGAAGCGCACCGAGGTCAAGTCGTCCGTCGATCGGTACGCGAACATGGAGGTCAACTACCTCCTGCAGCGACTCGACAGCTTCGAAGGCATCGCGATCCTCACGACCAACTTTGGCAACTCCATCGATCCGGCGTTCAAACGCCGGCTCACCTATCGGATGACGTTCCCGTTCCCCGACGAGGAGATGCGCGAGCAGCTGTGGCGATCGCTGTTGCCGCCGCAGGTCCCCGTCGAAGGTCGGCTCGATTTTGCCGCGCTCGCCCAGCGATTCCGGCTGTCCGGCGGCTACATCCGCAACGCCACCCTGCGCGCCGCCTTCCTGGCTGCCGAGGAAGGCACGTCGTTGACCCACGAGCACCTCGAGCGCGCGATCCGCATGGAGTTCCGAGAGATCGGCAAGCTCGCCGAGTCCGGCACGCTCGAGTAGCGCTCGACCGAGCGAGTGAGAGGCGTCAGGCCCAGCGGCGCGCGTGCGGCCAGATGCTACCGTGCGTACGTGGAGCCCGAGCGCGCGCGAGCGACCATCGCCATCGCCGCGGCGCCCGTGCGACGACTACGGTTGAACGAGCTGCTCGAGGAGCTCGGCGCGATCAGCGAGGATCCAGGCGCCGCCGAGCGCGCGCCGCGGACGATCGGTGAGCTCGTCGACAAGGCTGCCGAGGCGGGCTTCGGGTTCATGATCGGGATCCTGGTCCTGATCGCGATTCCGTTCTTCGGACTCTCGACACCGTTCGGGCTCGCGATCGCACTGATGGGATTGCAGATGATGGCCGGCCGCCCGCGACCATGGTTGCCCAAGCGCGCGCGCCGGCGCGAGCTATCGATGTCGATGCTCGACCGCGTCGCGGGCCTGCTGGCGCGTCGCACGAAGTGGCTGGTCAAGGCAACGCGCCGGCGCTGGGAGAGCTGGCTGCAGCCACGCTTGATCGGTTTCGGGATCTTCGTCCTCGCACTCGGCCTCGCCCTGCCCCTGCCGATTCCTGGCTCGAACTGGGTGTTCCTGATCCCGCTGTTCATCTACTCCGTCGGGCTCCTGGAGCGGGACGGAGTGTGGATCGCGATCGGTCACCTCGCGATGCTGGTCGACGTGGTCGTCGTCTACTTCTTCATCGATGTCGTGATGATGGTGCTCGCCCGATTGTGGGCGTGGATCACCTGACGATCGCTTCGCGCTGACTGCGCAACAGCTCCGCGATGTCCTTCTGCCCCGCAGGATCCTCGAGCAGAACGACCGGCTGGGTATCCAGCGCCTCGAGCTCCATCATCAGCTCCACCGCGCGGCGTGCGCCGATCAACCCCGATGCACGACCCGGCGGTTGCACCGCCCAGTCGGTGACGTTGGCCTTGCCGACGACGGTGAGGATCCAGTCGAGGTCCTTGCGAAACCGATCGTCGGAGTACCCCTTCGACTCGCCGAGCCCGAACCACAGAATGCGCGAGAACTTGAGGCGTCGCCCTGGCGGCAGCAGCATGGTCTCGCCCGCCTCCGCGCTCGCTCGGTTGGTCTTCACGAGGCGCGACAGCCGGCCGCACATCCGCCAGTCCGCGAGACCGGCGGCGCCACGCAGCGGCCGATCGTCCTTGAACACCGGCAGCACGAGACAGTCGCGCTTGGCTTCATCCCACCGCGCGAGATCGAGGGGCAGGACCGATAGCGCCATCAGTCCTCGGAGTGCCGCCCGGCAGCGCTCGCGATCCGATCGAGCACGCCGTTGACGAACGCCGATGACTCCGCGGTCCCGAATCGCTTCGCGAGCTCGACGGCCTCGTTGATCACGACCTTGGTCGGGACGTCACGAAACGCGAGCAGCTCGCACGCCCCGAGCCGGAGGATGTTGCGATCCACGCGAGACATCCGATCGATGCGCCAGTTCTTCGAGGCGCTGGCGATCAGCTCGTCGATCTCCGCCGACTTCTCGGTCGCAGCGGCGACGAGATCGCGCGCGAACACCTGCGCACCGGGCTCGACCTCGAGGTCGAATGCATCTGCCCAGCTCACCGCCGCGCCGGTGACATCCGTCGCCGGATCTCCGTCGCGAGCGTAAAGAAGCTGGAGCGCGTACGCGCGCCCCGTGCGGCGCGAACCAATCGTCATTTGCCCTTCTTGCGCGGCGATGCGAGCGCGCGGTAGAGGTTCGCGAGCTCGATCGCGGCGAGCGCAGCATCGAAGCCCTTGTTGCCGGCCTTGGTCCCGGCGCGCTCGAGTGCCTGCTCGATCGTGTCGGTTGTCAGAACGCCGAAGCTGATCGCGACGTTCGACGTCATCGCGAGATTGCCGATGCCCTTGGCTGCTTCGCCGGCCACGAAGTCAAAGTGCGGAGTGGCGCCGCGGATCACCGCACCGAGCGCGATCACGGCATCGACGCCACCGCGGTCGATGACGCGCCGGACCACCTGCGGCAGCTCCCAGGCTCCGGGACACCGGACGATGGTGACGTCATCCGCCGAACCACCCGACCGCACGAACGCATCCATGGCACCGGCGACCAGCGGCTCGACGATCAACCCGTTGAAGCGGCTGGCGACAATGGCGATCCGGAGGCCGGCCGCGGACAGGGTCCCTTCGATGGTCTGGGGCATGCCGCGCAGGTATACACCAACCTAGGACTGCGCTTCGCGCCGGCGGAAGGCACCACGCGGAATCGCGACCCGCTCGACGACCTCGATGCCGAAGCCCTCGATCGCGGCGATCTTCCGATCGCTGTGGATCATCAGCCGGATCTTCTTGAGGCCGAGGTCCGCGAGCACCTGCGCCCCCAGGCCAAAATCGCGCAAGGTCTCGCTCGACGCGCTGCCCTGCGGAACGAACGAGTCGCGCGAGGCCGGCGTCTGCAGCACGAGGCGATCGAACGATGCCCGCATCCGCATGCGCTCGCGATTGACGACATACAGGAGCACGCCAACCCCGGCGTCATCGATTGCCTTGAGTGCGGCGTCGAGATCCGGCCGCAGCGCGAACGGATCGGCGAGCGGCTCCATGGTCGCGACG
>JACCQV010001050.1 GCA_013813945.1 Deltaproteobacteria bacterium
ATCGCGGCTCGCCGCCACTGGTCCACCAGCGCCGAGTAGCCACGCGGAAGGCTTGGGATCGACCTGAACACGAACGCCAGGTGTTCGATCGCGCGCTGATAGACGTCGAGCCTCTCGTAGTCGAGCCTGTCGCACCTATCGGCTGCGCCTCTGCCCGGTTGCCTGTTCGTGGACGTGGACGTGCACGTGACACGTGCACGTGCACGTACGTGCACGTGCACGAACGACCTTAACTGACCAGCATTGCCGCTAGCGGTCGTCGCCGCCTTCTTCTTCTTCGAGGAGATCGGGGATCACGGGCTCGGCACCCAGCGCACCAGCGTCGCCGCGATCGGCGCGGATCGGCTGGCCGCGGCGCTTGGGAACCGCGATCGCGATGTCCTCGGGCCACCGGTACTTGAACGAAAAGTAGAACGTGTTGCGAAAGAAGCCGGGCACGAGCATCTCGGTCTCGACGTCGCGGTTCGAGGACTGGATCATCAGCTCGTAGCGAAAGGTGAACGAGAAGCCCGGGCGCACCGAGTACTGGATCCCGACATCGAGGCGGCCTACGCCGAACGAGCGCTGGAGCTCCGAGGTCACCGGATCGACGAGCTGCGTCCGCATCGCCGCGACCGAGCCGAGACCGATGAGCTTGGGGGCGCGGCGGCGATTGTCCTCTTTCCAGGGAAGCGGCACCGCGGCGGAGATCACGATGACATCGCTGACCGTGTTCTGGGCAATCAGAAGGTTCGGAGAGACATCGCGACGGATCGACAGCGTCGAGACGCCGAACACATCGGTGTACGCGAGCTGTGCGCCGGCGACCGGGAAGACGCCGCGACGACGCGGCGGATCGTCGGGGTTGTACGGGTCGACGCCGAACGGGATCACGTACACGAAGCCGCCATCGAGGTTTCCGCTGATCTTGCGATCGATGTCGCGCCGATACGCGAAGCGGATGCGCGGGTTGAGCTGCTGATCGAGGCGGCTCGGAATCACGGCGCCTGGCGCCGCGACGCGCTCGAGGCGGAGCGCCGATCCGCCGATGTCGAGCGAGAGCGAGCTCAGCCGGAACCGGCGCTCGATACCGATCGAGGCACCCGCTTCGGCGGCCGTGATCTCCGTCGGGGTCTCGGCATTGTCGTTGGTCTGGCTCGCGCGCGCGAAGAGCCGCTCGGAGAGCCGGTACTTGCGCGAGGCGACGTAGGAACCGTACTCGCTTGCGTCCGCTGCCTTGAACTGCGGATTGCCCGCGGGCTGGAGCTCGATCATCGGCGCTTGATCGGGCGTCGTGCGCGCGGTCAGCGAGCTGAGCACGCCGGTGCCGCCATTCACGTTGAACAGGATCTCGGAGCGTGGCCCCGTGAGAAAGAACACGCGATACCCGCCGCGACCCGCGAGCGACGCCTCGTTGTTGTGGATAGCGTACTGGGTGACCTCGGCCTCGAGGCTGAGGTCCTGGATGATCCGCGGGATGCCGTAGCTGAACAGGAGACCAGGTCGGACCTGGAAGAACAGATCGGCGTTCTGCCGACCACGCTCCTCCGAGAACACGTTGTCGGTGGAGGCGACATCGCCGGCCACGGTCGCGTGATAGCTCCCGCGATCTGCGAGAGCGGGCGTCACGGTCCCCAGAGCGCTCAGAACGACGAAGACCGGTGCTCGCAACGACACCAAGCTCGTGTAGCACGCGGTGTTCTCCTAAGAGTAAATGCTAAAGCGCGCTCACTGAGTTGACACACCTGTGTATCCGCATGCTTAGAATCCCCCAAGGAAACCCGCCCATGCAGAGTGATGTAGTTGAAGCAATCAACCTTCCCGGGTGGCTGGTGGGGGGTCCCTTGCGTGCCGACAAGGACGAAGACGAGGACGACGAGGAAGAGGCCAAGGACGACGACGACGACGACGACGACGACGAGGAAGAGGTCGCGGACGAGGCCGACGTCGACGAGGTCGAGGATGCCGTCACCCCTACCCCGGCCGGCGATGACTGGACCGGCGAAGAGGAAGAGGTTGTCCCCGCCGAGAAGGACGAGGACGCGGACGAGGACGACGACGCCGAGGGCGGTGGTTGGCGCGGCGGATCCGATCCGCCGTGGGGCAAAGATCCCGTCGACGACGATGACAAGGACGAGGACGAGGAGGACGAGGACGACGACGGCGTCAAGCCGCTCAAGATCCTCGGCGTCGACGATGATGACGACGACGACAAGGACGATGATGACGACGACGACAAGGACGATGACGACGACGACGCCGTCGGCGTGAAGGTCCCGCCGGTCATCGTTCCGCTCAAGAAGAAGAAGTCGATCATCGTCGATGACGATGACCTCGAAGCGATCGCGGCCATCGAGGCCGAGCACGCCGACGACGACGATGACGACGAGCGCCCGCGCCGTGGTCCGGCACCGGTGCGGCCCGCGAAGCCGCTGCCGACGCCGAGCAAGCCGATCATCGTTCCTGCACGTCCGAGTGCCGGTGTTCCGACGCCCGTGCCCGCGAGGCCGATGCCGGCACCTGCACCGTCGGCCAAGCCGGCACCCGCACCGACGCCCGCGGCGAAGGCTCCGGCGCCGGTCGCCAAGCCCGCACCCGCGAAGCCGGCCGCACCCGCCGCCAAGGCGCCCGCCAAGGCTCCGGCCAAGGCGCCTGCGAAGCCGGCAGCGAAGGCAGCGGCCAAGCCAGCCGCGAAGCCCGCGGCCAAGGCGCCCGCGAAGAAGCCTGCTGCCAAGAAGAAGTAGCCGGCGCGGGCCGAGTTACATCTTCCCCTTGTAGCGCAGGAAGATCGGCAGCAGGACGAACGCGTAGACCACGCACCCGGCCGCGACGCCGACGACGTCCTTCCAGCCGAAGCGAACGCGGAACTCGGGTACGTGGTGCCGGATCGCGGAGTACCAGGCTCCGACGAGGCCGAGGAACAGCCACAGCACCGAGTGGTACGCGAACGACAGCGTGTTGATCTGGAACAGGATGCCCGACAGCGACGCGAGCAGTGCCATACCCCAGACCTGAACCGCGGCGGAGCCGGGTGTGGTCTGCAAGTCGCGAAGTCCGACGACGAGAATCTTCATCGACAGGTAGAGAATCGACGAGAACAGAAACATCCCGATGAAGCCGAGCTCGGCGAGCGTGAGCACGAACGAGTTGTGTGCCGTCAGGAAGTGGTGCTCGACGAACTGCTCCGGTCCGACGCCGAACAGCGGGTGGCGCTTGAACATCGTGAGGCCCGTCGCCCACGCCTCGTAGCGCAGCTCGGTCGACACATCAGCATTCATGCCGCCACGTCCACCGAGGACGATCAGAGCGACGCCCGCCGCGCCCGCGGGCATCACGGCCCACAAGCCGAATCTTCGTATCAGGTAGACGCCGGGAACCAGCAAGGCGGAGACGAGACCACCTCGCGACTTGGTCATCAGAATCGTCAGCACCACGAGGATCACGCCGGCGGCGCACAACGCGATCGCCAACGCGTTTCGCTTGCGCAACAGAAACGCGATCAGCAGCGACAATGCGCCCGCGGTGATCGTCATTGCGACTTCGTTCGGGTCGTGGAGCTCGCCACGATAACGCACGCGCTCTTCGACCGAATACGTTCCGAACGTGCCGACGTGCTCGCAGCGGTACTCCTTGCCGGGCTCGGCATCGGGCCCCAGGCACTGTTCGGCCATGTCGCAGCCGCGACCGTCGGGCTTGCCCTTGATCGAGCCGTCTGTACCTTCCTGACCGGCGACGCATTGCTTGTCCGCGAGCCCCTGGTGGAAGCACACGACCGTGATGAACAGGCACGCGCTGACGAGCGCGCCGGCAACGATCTGGAACGAGCGGAACTTCTGCACCCCGTGCGCGATCACGGCGTAGAGCACGAAGATGATCGCGAACAGCACGGCTTTCCCGAGCAGGAGCTCGGGAACGGTGATCGCGGTACAGACGATCGCCCAGACCATGAAGGCGACCACCAGGGGGAGCGTCGGCACCGCGATGGGCTGCAGGCGGCGCAGCCGGACGTCGATCACCCAGCCGAGGACGGCGAGGCCTGTGAACAGGTGAAGGAACGGGACCCGTTGCAGCAGCAGGATGAATTCCTGCGGTCTCACCAGGATGAAGATGATGAGCGCGATGATGCCGGGGACAGCGAACACGAGCGGTCAGGCAGCCTAGCAACGGCTCACGGGGCCGGCGACGCTATCTATAGTGATGACTCCGCTAGGAATCTCGCGGATACGCTGCCCCTCCCGCGCCACATCACTATCCTACGAGCGTCGTGATTCGCGAGATGATGGCCGGTCTGCTGCAC
>JACCQV010001064.1 GCA_013813945.1 Deltaproteobacteria bacterium
GGTCATGACCGTGACGGCCAGGTTGGCCGGCGCCACGGGGGCCGTCGCGACGGGCGCGGTGGACTCGTGCTCGATCGGAGCCGCACTCTGGGTGTCAGTGACCGCGGGGCGTGCCGCAGCGTCCGCGACCGGCGTATCACCGGTGCGCGAGAGCAGGAACATCATCGCGCTCGCGACGAGGGCGGCCGCACCAATGGCGAACTGCCAGCGCTTGCGCTTGGGCTGCCAGTCGATGGAATCCGCCGGCTCCGTCGGGGCGAGGCCCGCGGACGGGCGACGGCGCGACTGCGATGGACTCAAGCCCTCGGACGCCAGGCGCGCGCGCAGGCCATCCGAGCCGACCCGGATGCGCGAGCCGCCCGTCGAAGGACGGCGGAACTGGGCGCCCGTGATCGGCGCGGCGGCCTCGATCGAGACCGTCCCGGTAGCGAGGGCGAGCTGCTCGTCGCGACGCGCCATGAGCTCGGCACCGACCGCCTCGAGGCGACGCGCGACCTCGAGCATCGTCGGGCGGTTCTCGGGGTTCTTCGCGAGCATCAGGAGGATGAGATCCTCGAGCTGCTGCGGGATGTCGGGCCACAGCTCACTCGGCGCTGGAGGAATAGCGCGGAGGTGCATCGCCATGATCTCGGCAGAGGTCTCGGCCTCGAACGGGAGCTGCTCGAGGAACAGCTCGTACGCCATCACGCCGAGCGAGTGGACGTCGGTCTGCGGGGTGACATCGGCACCACGCGCCTGCTCGGGCGAGAGGTACTGCGGAGTCCCAACGAGCTGGCCTTCGATCGTGTGGCGAACGTCGTGATTGATGACCTTCGCGATACCCCAATCGATGAGCTTGACCTTGGGGACGCCCGGGTCCTCCACGTTGTCGACCAGGAAGACGTTATCGAGCTTGAGGTCGCGGTGAACGATGTGCGACGCGTGCGCCGCGATCAGCGCATCGCAGACCTGGAGCAGGATCGCGACGACCTGATCCGAGAGGATCTTGCCTTCGTCCGCGCGGTAGCTGAGGGGCTGGCCTTCGAGCCGCTCCATCACCACGTACGGGCGACCGTCCTCGAGCTTGCCGGTCTCGAAGATGTCGACAATGTTGGGGTGACCAACGGCGTTGACGACCTTGGCCTCGAGCATCACGCGGTCGATGTTGAACGCCGGCGTGAGGAGGCGGCGGTGCACGATCTTGAGGGCGGCCCGCTTGCCAATGTCCTCGTGCACAACGGCATACACGGCGCCCATGCCACCACGGCCGATCTCGCGCTCGATCACCCAGGGGCCGCACTTGGCGCCGGCCGGGAGTACGTCCGGGGTGTCGCTGACAGCAGCCGTCGCCGCTCCCGCTCCCGCTGTACTCATCAGGGTCTCCATGGTCGCATTCGTTCTGTGCACCCGTTGTGCCGCGGGGGCCCCCCTCGAACCTGGGGGGTGACGGGTACTTCGGCTGCCCGGCCGTGGCCTCGCCGCGCGATGTGGCGAAGTCGCACGGTGGCTTGACCATGAGACGTTAGCCAGCCGACGCTCGACGCGTGGCAATCGTGACGCGCGGCGAGCTCGAGCAATCGCTTGCCGATCTCTGCACACACGTGGGTGATCCGCGTGCAGGCATCCTCGGCCCACGGTCGCTGGCGTGGCGGCTGGGGGGAGATCTCGGCGTCTTCATCGGGGGCGGTCGCGCGGCGTTGCTCCAGCTCGCGCATCCGATGGTGGCGCACGCGATCGATCATCACTCCAGTACCCGCACGGATGTCGTGGGCAGATTCCAGCGCACGTTCCGCCATGTGTTCTCGATGGTGTTCGGCCCGCTCGACGATGCGCTGATTGCTGCGCGTCGCGTACATGCGATCCACGCGCGTGTTCACGGCGAGATCTCCGAGGCGATCGGCGGGTGGCCTGCGGGCACGCGCTATCACGCAAATGACGCGGACGCGCTGCGCTGGGTGCACGCCACTCTCGCGGACACGACCATTGTCGTGCGCGAGCACCTCGATGGCGCGCTCCCGATCGAGATCAAGGATCGCTACATCGTCGAGCTCAATCGGTTCGCCGCCCTGTTCGGGATCTCGCCGTCGCTGTTGCCCACATCGTGGGCCGATCATGCTGGGTACATGCGCGAGATGATCGGGGGCGATCGACTCGCCGTGTCTGCATCTGCTCGCGAGATGGGGCAGTTTCTGTTCGGGCGTGGCGCACGCGCTCAGCCGGCACTGGGCCGCGTCGCCGAGGCGATCTCGGCATCGCTGCTACCGCCGCATCTCGCCGACGCGTTTGGCCTGCGCGCGGCGCCCCTCCGGGTTCGCAGCGGGCTCGGTGCGTTCGCCGCGATCTATGGTCGATTGCCGCGGCAGCTGGTCGCGATCCCCGCGCACGCGGATGCGCGCAATCGCATCGCTGGGCGCGGCCCATCGCGGTGGTCGGCGTGGACGGAGCGCCAGCTGTTCGGGCTCGCGACGCGCGTCGCGGGCTGACCATCCGCCGGAGTGCTCAGCGGTACGAGCCTGGATCGAGCCCGAAGCGTTTGATCCAGCGCTGGATCTGCTTGCGGTCCTTGTCGAGCGCACGCGCGACCGCAGACACGTTGCCCTGGTGCTCGCGGAGAGAGGCGACGACCTGATCGCGGACCTTCTGATCGAGCTCGCTGAGCACGACGGGGCGGGGGGCGCCGGGCGGGCGACCGGTACGCACCGAATCCGGGAGGTGCTCCGCGCGCACGAGCTCGTTGCCTGCGAGGACCTGCGCCGTCGCGAGCGCCTGCTCGAGCTCGCGGACATTCAGCGGCCAGGGATAGCGCAGCAGCAGGCGCGCGGCGTCGATGTCGAAGCCGGGGTGATCGGCGGGGAACAGACGCTCGTGCAGGGTCCCGATCAGGAGACCGAGGTCGGTTCGCCGCTCGTTGAGCGTCGGCACGGTGACCCGGAACCCCGCGAGCCGCGCGAACAGATCGTGGCGGAAGCTGCCCTCGGCGACCATGTCGTCGAGATCGCGATGCGTCGCGGCGACGACCCGCAGATCGATCTCGACCGCGCGGGTGCCGCCGACCGGCATCACCTCGCGCTCCTGCAGTACGCGCAGCAGCGCAGCCTGCGAGCTCGGAGGCAGATCGCCGATCTCGTCGAGGAACAAGGTCCCTCCGTTGGCGGCGCGGACGAGGCCCTCGGAATCGGTCTGCGCCCCGGAGAACGCGCCCTTCTTGTAGCCGAACAGCTCGCTCTCGACGAGGTTGCCCGGAAGTGCGCCGCAGTTGACCGGGACGAACGCGCCCTTGCGGCCCGACTGTCCGTGGATCGCACGTGCGATCACTTCCTTACCGCTGCCGCTCTCTCCTTCGATCAACATGGGGATCTCGGACGATGCGATCTGGCGCAGCCGTGTCAGCTCCGCCTGCCACCCCGGCATCAGCGTGATCGTTCCGGGCGCGCCTTCGTGCGGACCGAGCTCGAGCAACGGGGGCGCGTCGCGCTCGATCGGCAGGCGCTCGAAGAACAAGAACAGCGTGTGCCCGAGCTCGATCAGCGAACCGTCGGTCAGCACGGCGCGCTTCGTGGTGTGGCCATCGACGATCGATCCGTTCTTGGACTCGGTGTCGGTGAGCACCCAGCGCCCGAAGCTCGGCTCGATCCGCGCGTGGCGCGAGGACATCCACTTGTCCGGAACGCGAACCGTCAGCTCGGTGCCCACGAGCTCGGCGCGGCGCTCCGTTCCACGCCCCAGCGAGATGCCGGTCAGGTCGTTGAGCCGGTAGCGCACCGAGCCCGCGCGCGGACGTCCGCATTCGAGCACGAGCACCAGCACAGGCTCTGGCTTCGGCCCGAGTCGTCCAGCATTGCCATCCTCGTGAAAGCTGAGGGTGGTCCCGTGCGAATCGCCCACGTGGGCATCTTACAACAGCACCTCCAAACCTCGAATGTCAGACGGCGCGGTTAGCGTAACGACGTGGGCGATCTTCTCCTCCTCAACGGCCGCGTGCTCCGAGCCCCGCGCTGCGGCCTGCGCCGCGGCACGAGTGCGACCGCCTGGTACGAGCTCGGCCTCTCTCTCGAGGCGAGCCATCCGGCGCGCGCCATCTCCGCGTACGAGCGCGCGCTCGCGGGGCGCCCCGACCTGGCCGACGCGCTCAACAACCTGGGCCGGCTGCACCACGAAACCGGTTCGGCGGCAGCCGCCGAGGGCTACTACCGGCTCTCGATCTGCGCCTCCCCCGACGTCCCGCTGTTCTGGTTCAATCTCGGCGTCTCCGTCGAGGATCAGGGCCGGTCGAGCGAAGCGATCGCTGCCTACGAGCACGCGATCGAGCTCGAGCCACGTCTCGCCGATGCGCACTTCAACCTCGCGCGGCTGCTCGAGGTCGCCGGCCGCAAGAGTGATGACGAGCTCGTGCTTCGCCGCGCGGTCCGGCACCTGGTGCG
>JACCQV010001068.1 GCA_013813945.1 Deltaproteobacteria bacterium
GATCGCGGCGAACCGCACGTCGTGGGTGAGGCGCAGCGCCTTGCCGAGTCCGATCGCGGAGCCACCGCCGATCGCGACGATCGTGTCGGCCTCGCTGTCGGTCAGGAGGCGACTCGCCGCATCCACGACCTCCGCGGGGACGTGAACCCGGGCCTGGTCGAACACGACCGGGGCAAACGCGTGGAGCGCCGCGAGGACCTCATCGACGTGCCGGCGGCTCGGGGGAGCGAGCACCAGGACGTTTCTGGTCCCCAGCTCGGCGAGCCTCGTAGCCAGCGCCGACAAGCCGCCCGCCACGAACAATGTCTCGGGTGCGG
The DNA here is from genome assembly GCA_013813945.1 of Deltaproteobacteria bacterium. Taxonomy (GTDB): domain Bacteria; phylum Myxococcota_A; class Polyangia; order Haliangiales; family Haliangiaceae; genus JABFXX01. Next base: position 318 of record JACCQV010001068.1, read on the forward strand.
CCATCGGCGCTGACGATAGCCCAGCTCGGGATTGCGGTTGCGAATCCGGGGAGGGTCCAGCTAGGTTCATCTCGTGCCTTACCGTACCGACCCAGCCTGGCTCGACGCTCACTGGATGCCTTTCACCGGCAACCGGGAGTTCAAAGCGCATCCGCGGATGATCGTCGCTGCCGAAGGCGCGTACTACACGGACGCCGACGGCAAGAAGATCTTCGACGGCCTCTCCGGCCTGTGGTGCTGCGGGCTCGGTCACGCCCGTCGCGAGATCGTCGAGGCAGTCTCCCGGCAGGTCGGCACCCTCGACTACTCACCGGCATTCCAGTACGGCCACCCGCTGTCGTTCACGCTGGCGAACAAGATCAAGGAGCTCACGCCGGCCGGGCTCGACCACGTGTTCTTCACGGGCTCGGGCTCGGAGTCCGCAGACACGTCGCTCAAGATGGCGCGTGCCTACTGGCGCACCAAGGGCCAGGGCACGAAGACCCGCTTGATCGGCCGCGAGAAGGGCTATCACGGCGTCAATTTCGGCGGCATCTCCGTCGGTGGCATCGTCGGCAATCGCAAGACGTTCGGTCAGGCAGTCGAAGCCGACCACCTCCCCCATACCCAGCTCGCGTTGAGGAACCGCGCCCACGCGTTCACGCGCGGCATGCCGAAGGAAGGCGCCGAGCTCGCTGATGGCCTGCTCGAGCTGATCACGCTGCACGACGCATCGAACATTGCTGCCGTGATCGTCGAACCGTTTGCGGGCTCGGCGGGCGTCGTGATTCCACCGATCGGCTACCTCCAGCGGCTGCGCGACATCTGCACCGCACACAATATTCTCCTGATCTTCGACGAGGTGATCACGGGATTTGGCCGCGCGGGCGCACTCACGGGTGCCGCGGCCTTCGGCGTCACACCGGATATTCTCAACCTCGCCAAGCAGGTCACCAACGGCGTGCAGCCGCTCGGTGCCGTCGTCGTCAAGAAGGACATCTACGACACGTTCATGGCAGCCGGCGGCCCCGAGTACATGCTCGAGTTCCCACACGGATACACGTACTCGGCGCATCCCGTGGCGTGCGCGGCCGGCATCGCGGCGCTCGATCTGCTGGTCAAGGACCGTGCGGTCGAGCGCGTCGCCGAGCTCGCGCCCTACTTCGAGAACGCGGTGCATGGCCTCAAGGGCGCGAAGCACATCACCGACATCCGCAACTACGGCCTCGCCGCCGGCATCACGATCGAAGCCCTGCCCGGTGAGCCGGCGAAGCGCCCGTTCGAGATCGCGATGAAGTGCCTCGCGAACGGACTCTATGTCCGCTACGGCGGAGACACGATCCAGCTCGCACCACCGTTCATCAGCGAAAAGGCGGAGCTCGATCGTCTGGTGTCGGTGCTCGGCGACGCGATCAACGCGACGGCCTGAGGCTCACTTCGGATCGTATGCGCCGGCCATGACGGCGCGCAGGACCACCGCGATGCCATCGTCGGTCGCGCGGTCGAGCAGCTCGGTCAGGTACTCGTCGGGGTCGCCTGGATCGGCGCCCGCAATCTCCTCAGGATCGTCGAAGGTCGCCGCGAGGGCCGCACCGATCGCAGGGTGGTTCGCATCATTGATGTGCTCGCGAAGCACGGTCTCCAGATAGTCACGTCGCTTCTCGTCGCTCTCGATCGCCAGGATCTGGTCGACCGACATCGCCCGGTATTCTTGCTTGTCTCGCATCCCCGGCCTCGCCCACGGCTAATAGAAGAGACGGTACTCCGAGGGAATCTGCTCCGACGACTCGACGACGGTGCCGAGATCGCGGAGCAGGCCGTCGGACAGCGAGTAGATCCAGCCGTGGACGGTCAGCTTCTGTCCGCGGCTCCACGCGTCCTGGACAATCGTGGTGTGGCAGACGTTCGCGACCTGAGCCTCGACATTGAGCTCGGCGAGCCGGTTCGCCCGCTCATCCAGATCCGTGATCGCGCCGAGCTCCTCGCGATTCCACAGGTGCACGTCACGGATGTGGCGCAGCCAGTTGTCGATCAGGCCGAGCGGTTGCGGTGACATCGCGGCCCGCACACCGCCGCAGCCGTAGTGACCGCACACGATGACGTGCTTCACCTTGAGCACGTCGATCGCGTACTGCAGCACCGAGAGACAGTTGACGTCCGTGTGCTCGACCACGTTGGCGACGTTGCGATGCACGAACAGCTCGCCGGACTTGCGCCCGATGATCTCGTTGGGCGGCAGCCGGCTGTCCGAGCAGCCGATCCACAGCAGGTCGGGGGCTTGCAGCGCCTCCAGCCGCTTGAAGAACTGAGGGTCTTTCGCGACCGCGTTGCGCGCCCACTTCCGGTTCTCCTCGAAACATTGATCGAGGAGGCTGGTGACCGTATTGGAACGAGCGCGTGCCATGACCGCCGACTTATAGCCCGAACGTGCCGCGGCGGAGGAACTGCCCACGCCCTTGCTTGGCTTTCGCCACCCAGACGTCGTCCTTGACCACGACCTCACCGCGCGACAGCACGTGCGACGGGCTTCCCGGCACGGTGTGACCCTCGTACGGCGAGTAGTCGACGTTCATGTGGAGGTTCGCCTGATCGAGGCGCTTGGACTTCTTGGGATCCCACACGACCACATCGGCATCGGCGCCGATCGCCAGCGTGCCTTTCTTGCCGTACATGCCGAAGATCTTCGCCGGCGCCGTCGAGGTGATCTCGACGAACCGGTTCATCGAGATCTTGCCCATCGTCACGCCCTCCCACAGCAGGTGGAGCCGGGTCTCGACGCCCGGCATGCCGTTCGGGATCTTCGAGAAGTCACCGCGGCCGAGCTCCTTCTGATCCTTCATGCAGAACGGACAGTGGTCCGTCGCCACGACCTGGAGGTCGTAGTTCTGCAGGCCGCGCCACAGGTGATCGTGGTGGTGCTTCGGGCGTAGCGGCGGCGTCGCGACGTAGCCTGCGCCTTTCCACTCGTTCCCGGGTTCGCCGCGCAGGTGATCCTCGGTGAGGAACAGGTACTGCGGGCAAGTCTCCGCATACGTCGGCAGACCACGGTCCCGTGCCTCCATCACCCGCGCCAGCGCGCGCTGCGCCGACAGGTGGACCATGTAGACGGGGACTTTCGCCATCTCGGCGAGAGCGATCGCGCGCTCGGTGCCCGTCGCCTCGGCGACTTCGGGCCGGGTCAGCGCGTGATAGACCGGCGCCGTGTGCCCCTCCGATAGCGCGCGCTGAACGAGCACGTCGATCGGAAGCCCGATCTCCGCGTGCATCGTGATCAGCGCACCCAGCTCGCCTGCGCGCAGCATCGCGCGGAAGATCTGCTGATCGTCGACGAGGAACACGCCCGGATAGGCCATGAACATCTTGAACGACGTCACGCCCTCTCGAACCATGTCCGCCATCTCGGCGAGGGTCTGCGGATTGGCCTCCGTCATGATCATGTGGAAGCCGTAGTCGATCGCGGCCTTGCCCTCGGCCTTTGCATGCCAGGCGTCGAGGCCGGCGCGCATCGAGCTGCCCTTGGACTGGATCGCGAAGTCGACGATCGTCGTGGTGCCGCCGTGCGCGGCTGCCACGGTCCCGGTATCGAAGTCATCCGACGCGGTGGTGCCGCCGAACGGCAGGCTCATGTGCGTGTGGCAGTCGATGCCGCCGGGGATGACGTATTGCCCCTTCGCGTCGATCTGCGTGACGTCGGGACCGACCGGCATCGTCGCCCGCGCCGACGGGTGCGTCATGCCGACGATCTTGTCGCCATCGATCCAGACGTCGGCGACAAACGAGTCCGACGCGCTGACGACCGTTCCGTCCTTGATCAGCGTCTTCATGACGCGAGCATACTACTCAGCCGTCAACGAGGGGGCCGTACGCGTCAGGTCGACGATCGCGGAAGAACTGCCACGTGCGGCGAACCTCTTCGATCATGTCGAGGTCGAGCTCCGCGACGACCAGCTCGTCGTTGTCCTCAGATCCACACGCGATGATCTCGCCGCGCGGATTGACGAAGTACGAGTTGCCGTAGAACTTGCCAATGTTCCACGGGGCTTCGGTACCGACGCGGTTGATCGCACCGACGTAGTAGCCGTTCGCGATCGCATGCGCGGGCTGCTCGATCTTCCACAGGTGCTGCGAGAGCCCCGCGACCGTGGCCGACGGGTTGTAGACGATCTCTGCGCCAGCGAGGCCGAGTGCGCGCGCTCCCTCGGGGAAGTGGCGGTCGTAACAGATGTACGCGCCGATCGTCGCGTACCGGGTCTTGAACACCGGATAGCCCGTGTTGCCCGGACGGAAGAAGTACTTCTCCCAGAACCCGCTGGTCTGCGGAATGTGGGTCTTGCGGTACTTGCCGAGGTAACTGCCGTCCGCGTCGAGGATCGCCGCGGTGTTGTAGTAGACGCCGGCCTGCTCGCGCTCGTAGAGCGGGACGACCATCGCCATCTGGTACTTCGCGGCGATCTTCGAGAGCGTCTCGCACGTCGGACCCGGCACCGCTTCTGCGGCGTCGTACCAGCGCTTGTCCTGACCGGGACAGAAGTACGGGCCGTTGAAGATCTCCTGCAGACAGAGGATCTGGACGCCCTTCTTACCTGCGTCGTGGATCATCGGCAGATGCTTCTCGAGCATCGCTGCCTGGACCTCGGCGACGCTCTTCGACTCGTCGTTGATCGGATTGGAGGCCTGGATCAGACCCGAGAGAACCTTGCGTGCCATGGGGAGGCTCCTCGTTAGTTCGTGACGAGCGTCGAGGTCTCGGAGGCGATGTCGCCCTTCCAGGTCTCGACGTCCTTGGCCTGCGACTTGGTCGCGCGGGCCGCTTCCTTCGCATCGCGCGACGCCTTCTGGCGCTCGACGAGATCCATGTGCGTCGTGAAGTACGGCAGGCTCTTGCCGATGAACTCGCGGAGGTTGGTGAACTTGTGGTCCACCATGAACTTCGAGAGCTCTTCCTTGAGCTCGCTGATGATCTCGTAGCCGCGGAGCATCGCGCCGGTGCAGACCTGCACGGTCGATGCACCGAGCAGGAAGAACTGCGCGGCGTCGTAGCCGGTCTCGATGCCGCCGATGCCGCTGATCTCGAGTCCCTTGTTCGCGCGCGCAACCTCCATGACCTGACGGAGCGCGATCGGGCGCACGGCCTGACCGGAGTAGCCGCCGGGGACCGAGTGGCCCTCGACCGTGGGCAGCGGGCGCAGCGTCTTGAGGTCGATGCCGCACACCGAAAGGATCGTGTTGATCATCGCGATGCCATCGGCGCCGCCGCGAATCGCCGCAGCAGCGGGAACCGTGGGGTTACCGACGTTGGGCGTCATCTTCGCCCACACCGGGATTCGCGCGACCTCCTTCACCCAGCCCACGACCTCCTCGACGATGTCAGGGTTCTCGCCCATCGCCATGCCCATCTTGCGCTCGGGCAAGCCATGCGGGCACGACAGGTTCATCTCGAACCCGTCGACGCCGGTCTCCTGGACCTCGCGCACGATCTGCTGCCAGGCTTCCTTGCGGTACTCCTCCATGATCGAGGCGATCAAGATCTTGGTCGGATAGTTCTTCTTGAGCTGCGTGAGGTCGTCGAGCCAGTCCTTGTACGGACGGTCAGAGATCAGCTCGATGTTCTGGAAGCCGATCACCTCTTCGCTGTCGCGGCCGCGGTGCTTGGCATAGCGCGGCGCGGTGTTGATCACCTTGGAGGCATCGAGCGAGAACGTCTTGCACGACATTCCGCCCCAGCCGAGGTCATACGACCGCGCGATCACCTTGCCGTTGGTGCCGGGAGGTCCCGAACCCAGGACGAATGGGTTCTCGAATTTCATGCCATTGACGGTGATGGAGAGATCAGTCACGCCGCGTGGATAGCACTGCCTCCGACGGGCCTTCAACAGGCATCTGCTGGGCTCCGGATTACCCTGCTCCCGTGCCATGCTCAGTCATGCGCTGGGTCGCGCTTGGCTATTGTTTGGCCGCGGCCCTCGCCGGCTGCGACTGGGTCCTGGGAATCCAGGAACGGTTGCCGATCGATGCCCCGCCGCCCCTGCCACCGCAGTGGATCGCGGTTGCCGCAGGGACTGCACACACGTGCGCGGTCGGCGTCGACAATTCGCTGTGGTGCTGGGGCGAGAACGCGAGAGGTCAGAGCGGGCAACCCGATACCATCGAGGAGCTCACGGTGCCCACGCGAGTCGGCGACCGACTGTGGACCACGGTGGCAAGTAGCTACGACCACAGCTGCGCGATCGATGACGCGAAGGCCGTGTGGTGCTGGGGGGCCAACTCTCAGAACGCGATCGGTGCGACGACGTCCGTCGATCACATGGCGCCGACCCGAGTCCTCGAAGACGCGACGGCCGTCGCCACCGGCAACTCCCACACCTGCGCGATCCGCACGGACGAGACGCTGTGGTGCTGGGGCCGCAACTTCGAGAGCGAGCTCGCCCTGCCGGCAAGCCCGAACGAGCCCGCGCCCCGGCAGATCCTGACCGACCGGCGGTGGAAGAAGGTCGCGGCGGGCCTGTTTCACACCTGTGGCATCACCACCGACGGCGACCTGCTGTGCTGGGGCGAGAACCTCAACCAGCAGGTCGCGATCGGCGGCGCCGCGAACTACGAGGTGCCACAGCCGATCGAGCCCGGTACCGACTGGATCGACGTGGCGCTCCATCCGCTAGGCACGTGCGCGGTGCGCGCCGACGGCCGGCTTCGCTGTCAGGGCTTCAATAACCACGCCCAGCTCGGTGCAATCACCCAGGGTGGAGTGCTGGTCGATCCGGTACCGACCGGCGAGCTGGGGCGGACGTGGACCCGCGTGTTCGCGTCGGCCGATCAAACCTGCGCACTGCGCGACGATCTCTCGCTCTGGTGCTTCGGCAACAACGCGCAGCATGCGCTCGGCTTCGCCGCGCCGAACGATCTCGCGCAGCCGATGCGCGTCGCGGGCGGCAGCGAAGCGTGGCGACACGCTGCGGTCGGAGGCAGACACCTGTGCGCGCTCGGTGCGGACGGCGCCCTGTGGTGTGCGGGTACCGACGGCGCCGGTCAGCTCGGCTCGGGCACGGGCGGCAGCAAGGTCGCGCACACGCAGGTCCCCGGCACGTGGCGCAACGTTGCCGTCGGGTCGCGCTCGGTGTGCGCACGCGATCAGGACGGCGCGGTATGGTGCTGGGGCGCGAACAACGCCGGGCAGCTAGGCGATGGCACATATGTCGCCAAGCAGCGGCCGGAGTACATCGTGACCGGTGTGGTCGACCGACCTCTCGCCCTCGGTACCGATCATACGTGCGCTCAGACGGAGGGTGCGGATCCCGTGATCCGCTGCTGGGGCCTCAACGGGGCCGGGCAACTCGGGAACGGAACCAGCTCGAACTCCGACCCGAGCGTGAAGCGGGTGACCACGTTGAGTCACCCGCTGCAGCTCGCCGCCGGAACGCACACGTGCGCGGTCACGACCGGCGATATCCTCAACTGCTGGGGATCGAACAGCAAGGGGCAGCTCGGATTCATGCCGCCTCCCGATCCGAGGACTCCGTACCCGAACCCGGTCCTCCTTCCTGCGAC
>JACCQV010001091.1 GCA_013813945.1 Deltaproteobacteria bacterium
GTGTGGACGGGGACCGAGCGCATGGTCAGTGGCAGCGAGAGCACCGAGGCGACTGGCCGCTGGGAATTCCACACAGTCTTCGATGGTCGCTTTTTGCTCTGCGATTACATCCAGACCGCGCCTGACAAGGCCACGTCGATCGGTCACGGCGTGTTTCGCCGCGAGGACACCACGGGCGCGCTGACCGTCACGTGGTTCCGCAGCCCGGCTGCCACGCCGACGCAGCAGTCGGACGGTGTTGCCGAGGGAGACAAGCTCATCTTCGTCGAGAAGTCGGCCTCCTCGCAGACCCGCACGACGTACTCGGTCGCGCTCAACCGGTTGACGATCATCACCGAGGAGTCGCCCGACGGCACCGACTGGAAGACGATCTTCGAGGGTTCGTATCGCCGTCCCCGCGGCTAGTTCCTGATCTCCGCGAACCGCGGACGACGTATGCTCGGGACGGATGCGCCCTGATGCCGAAATTGCCGCGAGCCCTGCGCTCGAGGATACGGCGCAGGCGCCCGTACCCGCCCCCCTCGCGGAGGTGCCCGAGCACACGCTCACTGCACCGAGCAAGATGCCCGCGCGGTCGGCGGGCGAAGGCCTTGCGACGGGCATGCGGCTCGGGCACTTCCAGATCGAGAAGAAGCTCGGCGCCGGTGGCATGGGCGAGGTCTACCTCGCGACGGACCTCGCCCTCGATCGCCCCGTCGCGATCAAGGTGCTGCCGCCGGGAACGACGTCGGGCATCGCCCGCGAGCGGCTGATCCGCGAGGCCCGGGCACAGGCCCGCGTCAACCACCCGAACGTCGCGCACATCTACTTCATCGGCGAACAGGACGGCCGGCTGTACTTCGCGATGGAGTTTGTCGGTGGCAAGACGCTCGCAGATCGCGTGGCGTCAGGGCCGTTGCCCGTCGAGGAGGCGCTGGCGTTGATCCGCGGTGCCGCGCTCGGGCTTCGCGAAGCACAGCGCTCGGGATTTTTGCATCGCGACGTCAAACCATCGAACCTCATGGTCGACGCGCACGCCGCGGTGAAGGTCCTCGACTTCGGCCTTGTTGCAGGTGACGCGGAGGCAGTGCTCTCCGGGGGGGCCGTCGATCAGACCACGATGGCCGGCACACCGCTCTACATGGCGCCGGAGCAGGCGCGCGGTGAGCGGATCGATCTGCGCGCCGACATCTACGCGCTCGGCGCGACCCTGTATCACCTGGTCTCGGGCAGGCCGCCGTTTCGCGCCGACAGCCCCGCGGAGCTGGTCACGCTGCACGCATCGGCCGCCCGCCCCGCTGTGCCGCGCGGCGCAAATCCACGCACCGCGATCGCGGCGATCGATGCCTTGATCGCACGGATGATGGCGCCGCTTCCAGCGGACCGATTCTCGACGTATGACGAGCTGCTGCACGCGGTCGAGGTCGCATCCGCGGAGCACACCCGACCCGCCGGCTTCTGGGCGCGCTGGATGGCAGCGGGGTTCGATCTCCTCGTCGTCGCCGTGACGATGCTGTTGATCGCGGTCGCGATCGCGCTGCTTGCCGAGTCACGCAGCTCCGAGACCGCCGAGGGCATCGCCGGAATCCTCGCGTTCCCGATCCTCGCGACCTATCACGCGATCGCGACACGGCGGTGGGGGACCTCCATTGGCAAGTCGCTGTTCGAGCTCGAGGTCGTGACGATCGACACGGGTACGCGTCCGTCCTGGAAGGTCTCGATCCGACGCGCCCTGACTCTGTTCGCGTTACCGATCATCGGGTCCATGCTGAGCGTCCTCGGGTACCTGTACCCGGTGTTCGAGGAGCTCGGCGACATCCTGACTGCCGCGTGCATTCCGCTGCTCGCGCTCCTCTTGCTCCATGCCTCGCTGCGCACGCCAGGCAAGCGCGCGCCGTGGGACCGCAGCGCAGGCACCATCGTCCGGTACCGTGGGCGTCAGCGGTAGGGCGAGCCGGTTCCCGCGGGGTCGACGATCAGCTCGATGATCCGCAGCGCGGCGTTCATCTGCCGGGGGCCCGCGAGGCCACGCAGTGCGATGGCGACGTGGGATCCACAGCTGATCGAGACGATGTCGCCCATGTGCACGAGATCATCGAGCAGCGGCAGCGAGATCGACGGTTCACCGAGGATCGTGATGTGGCGGCCGCCGAGCGTGTGCGTACCGGCGACGCCCGGCTCCATCTCGTGCAGCGTCCATCGCCGGCGCTTCCGCCCGTCGTGACCCTGGAGATGGGTGCGCAGGGAATCTGCGCTGCGCTCCCAGTCCGCGCCGTCGCGCGTCGTCGGTGCGGTCCACGATGCGTGGACCGTCAGCGTGCCGGTGCGGCTCATGATCGTCGCGACCGGCGGCCAGCTCTCGTCAGCACGGCCGTGCGAGGCCGTCATCAGCTGCTGCCAGTCCGCGAGGCACGCCCGGTGGTCCTCCCCCAGCGCCTGATGCACCGCGATGTGACGGTCGAACGCCAGCGGATCGTCCTCGGCACACGTGCCGAGCACGCGTGTGACGCCGGCGCGGACATACAGCGTCAGCGCATCGCGGCTCTGGCCGTGATCGCGCAGCACGCGGCGAGTCGCCGGGCCGAGCACCAGCGGCAACAATGCGGGGGTGTCGCAGAAGATGAAGAACTGGTGATCGAACGAGCGGTCGCCGACGATGAGATCGCGCCAGAAACCGTGCTCCATCCCGCTCGCCGAGACGAACAGGATCAGCTTCTCGGGGACCGGGAACGGTGCAGCGCTGGTCAGTGACCACCGGCCGCCCCACCACCTGCGCTCACCCGTCACCTCGATCCCGGCGCAGCTTCCGGTCAGCGACCGCGTGGCGACACGCCACTGGCCATCCTTGCGAGCCGTGACGAACGCGGGATCCACGGGCGCAATGTACTACGTGGGCCGTTCGAGGCTGATCCGGCCGATCACGCCGCCGCGGAACTCGTGGACGAAGATCTCCGACGCCTTGTGCAGATCGACGATGCCGCCCGGCCGCAGTCCGCCGCGCCGGCGCCCGACCTCGGTGAGCAGCGCCTCGGGCGAGGCCGGCGTCACGGCGAGCTTGTAGCGGGCGACCGGGAGCTGCGGATAGCGAGCGAGGATGTACTGCGCGCCGAACATTCCGATCGTCAGGTAGTCGATCGCGGTGTCAGGGATCGAGCCCGCAAACGCGAGGCGAAACGCGCCGATCTCGTCCTCGATCTTCGGCCACATCAGGCCGGGGCTGTCGGTGATCACCATCCCGGACTTCAGCGTCACGGTCTGCTGCTCCTTGGTCACGGCCGGCTTGTTGCCGACCTTGGCGACCGCCTTGTTCATCAGCGTATTGATCAGCGTCGACTTGCCGACGTTCGGGACGCCGCAGATCAGCGCCCGGATCTCCTTGTCGGGACCGCGCGACGCCGCGACGCCTCGCGTGAGCTCTGCGATCTTCTTGCGTGTCTCGACCGGATTGGAGGTCGTCGACGCGAAGGCTCGGACGTTCGGCATCGCACGAAAGTGCTCGAGCCACTCGGCGGTGACCTCGGGATCGGCGAGGTCACTCTTCGTCAGCACCTTGACGACCGGCTTGTCGCGCCGCAGCTCCGTGACGAGGGGATTGGAGCTCGCTGCTGGCAACCGTGCATCGAGAACTTCGATGACGACGTCCTGTGACGGCATCAGCGCGGCGAGCTCGCGCCGCGCCTTCGTCATGTGCCCCGGGTACCACTGCAGCGTCATGCGGATCTCGGCCGCATGGTGCGCGATCTCTACTTCGTGCGCCAGCGCAGCACGTCGATCGTCGCCGGAGCATCGACCTCGGCGCCGCAACCGCAAGGATGGTGAAATAGGCGCGGCGCCTCAGGCGTTCGGCGGTGGCTTCGTCCGCCCGAACAGGCGCCGAAACAGACCGGGCTTCGGCGCATCCGGGAACGCGGCGCGCTCGAGCGCGTCCTTCATCTCCGACGCTGATGCGTAGCGTTGATCGCGGCTATGCGCGAGGGCCCGAGCGACGATCAGATCCAGCCAGGCCGGGAGCTCGGGCTTCTGCCGCGCGGGATGGCGTTCGAGATCGCCCTTGACCACCTTCGACAGCAGCTCCTTCTTGGAGACATAGCTGTACGGCCACTTCGCTGTCAGCACCTCGAACATCACCACGCCGAGCGAGAACAGATCGCTCCGCGCGTCGACCGACGTCGGATCCACATACTGTTCGGGGCTGATGTAGAACGGCGTTCCGAGGAGCTGGTTCTTCGCCGTGAGCTTGAGCTCGTCCTCGACCTTCGCGAAGCCGAGATCGAGCAGCTTGACCTTGTCGCGTCCATCAGCGCCCGGCGAGATGTAGATGTTGGAGCTCTTGATGTCGCGATGCACCACGCCGCGTGCGTGCATTGCCTCGAGCGCATCGAGCACGGCGACCGCGATCGTCACGACGCGCTGTGGGTCGAGAGCACCATCGGACTTGCGGATCGAGTGCAGGTCGCGCCCATCGAGACTCTCCATCTCGATGTACGCGCAGCCGTCCTCGGTCACGCCCGCATCGTGAACGTCGACGAACGCGGGGTGGCCCATCGCCGCGGTCTCGCGCGCCTCACGAACGATCCGAGCGCCGAGCTCGCGATCCGTCGCGTACCGCTTGTGCAGGATCTTCAGTGCGATCTCGCGCTGGAGGACCGAGTGGCGCGCGGAGTACACGGCCGCCATGCCGCCAACGCCGAGCAGCGCGCCGACGTGATACTTACCCGCGACCGTCTCGCCGGTGCGGCGC
>JACCQV010001096.1 GCA_013813945.1 Deltaproteobacteria bacterium
GCACGGCGACCTTGTCGAGCTTCTGATCCTTCGCGAACTTCGCGACGACGTAGCCCTGGAACTCGTCGAGGAAGCAGACGCGCGAGACCATGTCGCGGCCCTCGGTGACCTTCTTGTTCGTCGACGATGGCGAGATCATCGGCACACCGAACTTCTGCGCCACCTCGCCACCCGCGAGCGAGCTACCGGACGCGACCTCGCCGAGCAGGGCGACGATCTTGTCCTGGCTGATCAAGCGCTGCACGACGTTGGCGGCCTCGCTCGACTTCGATGCGTCATCGAGCGTCTTGAGCGTGATCTGGCGGCCCTTGACGCCGCCCGCAGCGTTGCGCTCTTCGAGCGCAAGGATCACTCCGTGATCGGTCGAGACGCCGAACGTCGCCTCGGGACCGGTCAGCGATGCGTAGTGACCGATCAGGATCGGGCCGGTCTCCGCGGGCTTCGCGCCTGCCGAACCGACGTCGGAACCCGTGCCCGAACCTTCCTTGGGCTTGCTCTTACCGCCGAGGTTCTCGCAGCCCGCGAGCGCAAGAACACTCGCCGCGACGATCGTGATCGACTTCCAAGCGCTGAGATTCACAACACTCTCCTCGTGGTCCGACGATGCGATATCCCGGCGCAGTTTGCGGTGTCAACACGCCGGGCGGCCCATTGGCTCCGCCGGTCACCCGTGATACCTGAGGGGTGGCCCCTCGGCCCGCACTGCCTTCGATGAGCGATACCGCCAGATCGGATTCAACAGGCGCGAGCGATCGACATGGCGCAGGTGGCGCTCCCCACAAGGCACCGCAGACCCGCAAGGAGCTCGGCTGGCTGTCGCTGGGCGCACTCGGCGTCGTTTACGGAGATATCGGAACGTCGCCGCTGTACGCGATGAAGGAGTGCTTCGGTCCGGTCAATCCGCACCGCGCGAACGCGACCGATCCAGAGGCCGTCCTCGGCGTGCTGTCGCTCCTGTTCTGGTCGCTGGCGATCGTCGTCTGCGTCAAGTACCTCGTGTTCGTCCTGCGAGCCGACAACAAGGGCGAGGGCGGAACGATGTCGCTGGCGGCGCTCGTCCAGCAGAAGCTGACCGGGAATCGCACCCGGATCGCGTTCCCGATCCTGCTCGCGCTGTTCGGCACGGGCCTGCTCTATGGAGAGGGGTTGATCACCCCGGCGATCTCCGTCCTGTCCGCGGTCGAGGGTCTGTCCGAGCAGAGCCCGAGCCTGTCCTATCTGATCATCCCGATCTCGATCACGATCCTGGTCGGGCTGTTCTGGGTGCAACGCTACGGCACCGGCAAGATCGGCCGCGTGTTCGGCTGGGTGATGCTGGTGTGGTTCATCGCGATTGGCACCGCCGGGATCCCCGCGATAGCGCGCGAGCCGGGCGTGCTCGTCGCGATCAGCCCGCACCACGCGATCGGCTACCTGTTCACTCACGGCGTCAACGGATTCCTGCTGCTTGGGTCCGTGGTCCTGGCCGTCACCGGCTGCGAGGCGCTGTACGCGGACATGGGTCACTACGGCAAGACGCCGATCCGGATCGCGTGGTCGACGGTGGTGTACCCCGGTCTGCTGCTCAACTACTTCGGTCAGGGCGCGCTGTACCTGCGAGGCGGCGCGACCATCAGCAACCCGTTCTACGAGCTCGTCGACGGACCGTTGCTGATCCCGATGATCATCCTCGCGACGATGGCGGCGATCATCGCTTCGCAAGCGCTGATCTCCGGTGCGTTCTCGCTGACCAACCAGGCGGTCCAGCTCGGCTACTTGCCGCGCGTCACCGTCGTTCACACGTCCCACAAGCACGAGGGCCAGATCTACATCCCGGAAGTGAACTACGCGTTCATGATCGGATGCGTCGCGCTCGTGCTCGCGTTCAAGACCAGCTCGAACCTCGCTGCTGCGTATGGCATCGCGGTCACCGGCCTGATGATGATCACGTCGTACCTGATCTTCCTGGTCTGCCGCCGCAACTGGGGCTGGTCGCTCGGCGCGTCACTCGCTCTCTACATCCCGCTGCTGATCATCGACGGTGCGTTCTTCTCGTCGAACTTCGTCAAGATCGCGCACGGCGGCTGGTTCCCGCTCGTGGTCGCCATCGGGGTGTTCGCGGTGATGACCACCTGGTTCCGAGGCCGCGTCGAGCTGTCCAAGACCATGGAGATGGGCACGATCCCCGACAAGATGTTCCTCGACGATATTCCGAACATCGGCCTGCCCCGCGTCCCCGGCACGGCGGTGTTCATGACGTCGGGCACGGACGGCATCCCGAACGTCCTGCTCCACCACGTCAAGCACAACAAGGTGCTGCACAAGCAGGTGGTGCTGCTCTCGATCACTACCGAGAACGTTCCGTTCGCCGTCGGCCAGTCATCACTGCAAGTGCGCGAGCTCGAGCACGGCTTCTGGCGAGTGCTCGCCCACGTCGGCTTCATGCAGCAGCCCAACGTTCCGAAGATCCTCGCGCGGTGCGCCAAGCACGGACTGCAGACCGCGACCGCCGACACGACGTATTACCTCGGCCGGCAGACGCTGCTGACGACGGGCAAGAGCAAGGTCGCGCGCTGGCGCAAGATGCTGTTCGCGTTCCTCGCGCGCAACTCGCGCCCGCCGTCTGCGTTCTTCCATCTGCCGCCGAACCGCGTCGTCGAGCTCGGGCTCCAGATCGAGCTCTGATCGTCACGCGCCGACGCTCCTGCCCGTTCGCATGTCGCTGGGTAGCGAACGCCGGTGTGGGTACTCCGGAGAACGGGCATGAGCCTCGGCGCCTGCCGATCAGCAGGCTCTCATCTGCAGGTGAAAGTCGGGGATCTGCATCGGTGCGGAGGGCTGCAGCATCGCGAGCTGACGCATCCGCTCGGTCGCGAACAGGCCAGCGAGCTGCGAGTACGTCTCCACCGGCGCATGTTGCCGCAGCGCCGGTAGCAAGTACTTCTCCTCCTGTACGGCGTGATACTCGACGAGCTCCCGCAGGTGGTGCGCACGATCGCGCCACTGCTGCGTCTGGGGGCGCGCCCTGACGAGCGCGGATAGCGTGCCTTCCTGCGCCAGGTGCGCTGCACGCGCTTGCGCGAGGACGACCTGTAGCGGGCCGACGCGCTCGAGCCGACCGAGGACGATGTCCTCCGCCTCGGCGTGGGCGATGAGCCCGAGCCGGACGCCGTCGAGTGCCGATCGCAGATCGGCGATCCCGGTATCCGGGTCCAGCAGCTGCGTCAGCTCGTGCTGGAGATCGTGATGGTCGCGACGGAGTAAGGTGACGAAGTCCGTCGGCATGCCCGAACGGACTGCAGCGCCGATGCCGCGGTCAAGGGACGTTACGTGGAGCACGCAGAGGACATTGTTGCGATCGCACTTACGATTTCTCGACGAAGAATGCCCCGTCGGCGCACGCAAGAATGTCACGCAGAGGCGAGACGCGTGTGCGGGGACGACCAGCCTGCGTGAACAACCTATAGGTTACTGTAGGATACGATATGCTCGCTGCGGTGAGTCGGGCACGCCGGTTCGTGGCCAATCGCGCGGCCGTCGCCGGTGCGCTCGTCATCGTGCTGCTCGTCGCAGTGGCGGTTCTCGCTCGCTGGATCGGCAAGGATCCCCTCGCGCACGACATCGAGCACGGGTTGTCTCGGCTGGGCGCGCCGCTCGCACCGTCCGGCGACGCGCTGCTCGGTACGGACCAGCTCGGCCGCGATGTGTGGGCACGGCTCGCCGCAGGTGCGAGCACATCGCTGCTGATCGCCGGACTGGCGACGGCCTTCGCACTCGCGATCGGGCTCTCGATCGGACTGGTCGCGGGCTACGCGGGCGGTTGGGTCGACACCGGCTTGATGCGCACCGTGGATCTGGTCCTGTCGTTTCCGGTGCTGCTGCTCGCGATCCTGCTCGCGGCGCTGTTGCGCGAGGCCGGCCTTGGCTCCTCGATCGCGCCCGTCGTGTTGACGCTGGCGATCGTCAGCTGGACCACGATGGCCCGCGTGATCCGCGGCAAGGCGATGACGCTCGCGCGCAGCGAGCACGTGATCGCCGCGCGCGCCCTGGGTGCGAGCCCGGCGCGGATCATCGTGCGGCACATCCTGCCCAACATCCTGGGTGCACTGGTCGTCGTGGTCGCGCTCGGGTTCGCGCAGAACCTGCTCGCGGAGGCTGCGCTGTCGTACCTCGGTCTCGGCCCACCGCCGCCGGCGCCGACCTGGGGACGCATGCTCTACGAGGGCCGGGTGTTCTACCGGACCTCGCCGCACCTCGTGATCGCGCCCGGACTGGCGATCTTGATCGCGGTCGTCTCGTTCAACCTCGTCGCCGACGGCGTGCGCGATGCGTTCGACCCGAAGGTGCGGCGATGAGGGCCCTCGCGATCATCGCCGTGCTCGCCGGGTGCAATGCTCCCGATCGCGGCCCGCGGTGGAAGGCGGCCGGCGCGACCAGCCCGCGCGGCGGCGGAACGCTGCGGTTCGCTGTTGCCGATTCGATTCGCACGCTCGATCCGGCGGTCGCCTATGACGAGATCAGCTTCTACGCGCTGCAGCCACTGCTCGCGACGCTGGTCGGCTTTGGCCGCGACGAGCTCGTGCTGCGCCCCGATCTCGCCGAGCGCTGGGAGCTCGCGGACGGCGGCACGACGTACCGGTTCTGGCTGCGGCCGGGGATCACCTACAGCACCGGCGAACCGATCGTCGCGGCGGACTTCAAGTTTGCGCTCGAGTACGTGTTGCAGAGCGCCGACTCGCCCTACGGATCCTTCCTGGGGGATGTCGTGGGTGTCGAGGAGGTCCTCGCCGGGAAGCAGCGCGACTGCGCAGGTATCATCGCGGTATCCGACCGCGAGCTCGTGATCCAACTCGTGCGTCCGTCACCCGCGTTCCTGTACGTCCTCGCGCTCAAGTTCGCGTCACCGCTGCGGCCCGATCACGTCGCTGCCGCCGGTACGCAGCTGCGTCGTCGGCCGCTCGCAAGCGGACCGTACGAGCTCGTGAGCTGGGACGAGGGAGCGCGTCTCGTGATGCGCAAGAATCCACGCTACTGGGATCCCGCGCGTGGACACATCGCCGAGATCCAGATGCTCGAGAACGTTCCGCGCGACATGCAGTTCTTGATGTTCGAGCGCGGCCAGCTCGACGTGACGGCGCGTCCAGCTGCCCCGGATTACCTGTGGATCACGAGCCAGCCCGAGTGGCAGCCGTACCTCCACCGGCGCGCGCCGATGGTGGTCCAGGGCTCGCGCATGAACGTCAACGTGAAGCCGTTCGACGATCGGCGCGTACGGCAAGCACTCAACTACGCGGTCAACAAGGATCACCAGATCAAGCTCCTCAACGGCACTGCCGTCGCATCGCACGGCCTGCTGCCGCCCGGCTTGTTCGGACGTGACGACGGCCTCGCGCCGTATCCCCACGATCCGGCGAAGGCGCGCGCTCTCCTCGCCGAGGCGGGCTACCCGGATGGGTTTCGCGTGGAGTACACGATCGCCGCCGACCCCGAGCTCGAGATGCTGACGCTGTCGATCCAGAGTGACCTCGCCGCGGTCGGCGTCCACATCGACATCGCCACGATGTCACTCAACAGCTACGGCAGCGCGATCGGCAAGCGTGGCGGGCCGCCTTTCGGCTTCAACGGGTGGATCGGCGACTACCCCGATCCGACGACGTTTCTCGATGCGAAGTTTCACTCGCGATCGATCTCCGACGAGAGCTCCAGCAACGATTCGTTCTACGTGAACCCCGAGCTCGACGCGTTGCTCGACGCAGCGCGCGCCGACCTCGACCCGGTGTCGCGAGCCGCGAGCTATCGCCGTGCGGAGAGGATTCTCCACGACGACGCGCCGTGGATCTGGGGCTTTCACCGCCTGACCATCGAAGCCACCCAGCCCTACGTCCGCGACTACGAGCCACACCCGGTCTGGCTGCGGGACTACACGTACGCGTGGCTCGACCTCGGCCCGGATGGGGAGCCGGTGCCGCGATGATCGGGCACGTGCTGCGCCGGCTCGGCTGGTCGGCGGTCGTCGTGT
>JACCQV010001101.1 GCA_013813945.1 Deltaproteobacteria bacterium
TTCGAGAGCTGCTTGAGGATCGAGAACTTCCAGTCCCACGCGGGCTGACCGCGCACACGCTTGCACCACGCGACGAACTCCCGGTAGGAATCAAGATAGTTGTCGCGTGAAAGTTCAGGCTGCGAGCGAAGGTGTGTTGTCGGCGGCGTGATCGACTTTCTGGTTGAGGGTGACGGTCTCGGGACGAGACCAAGGTCGCGCGCAGCGAGCCCAGCGTTCAGGATGTCGTCGCCGCGCGGCCTCGTACGTAGCGCGGCGAGCGACGAGGATCGCGATATCTTCGCCGGCGTGACGAGCAGCGGGCGGCACGTAGCCGATGCCACTGTGCTGGTGCTCGTCGTTGTACCAGGCGACGAAGTCGCGGACCCAGGTGCGCGCATCGTCGACGGTGCCGAAGCCAGCCGACGGATACTTCGCGCGATACTTCATCGTGCGAAACAGGGACTCGGCGTAGGCGTTGTCGTCAGAGACGCTCGGGCGGCTGAAGGACGAGACCACGCCGAGCCGCTGGAGCGTCGCGAGCATCGTCGCGCCCTTCATCGGGCCGCCGTTGTCGGAGTGCAACACCCAGCCCGTGAGGTCGCGGTCAGGCATCTCGCGCCGAATCTGCTCGACGAGAGTGGCGGCGAGGTCGGCGGACTCGACCTCGTGCACGGCCCAGCCGATGATCTTCCGACTCCACACATCCTCGACGAGGTAGAGGTAGAAGAACGCGCCTCGGATGTGGCTGCGAAGGTACGTGATGTCCCAGGCACCGACCTGCATCGGCCCGTCGGCAACATGCTCGGTCGGGCGCGACACAGGTGCTCGTGCGCGACCTCGGCGATGCTGCATGCCCTCGTCGTGAAGAAGCCGGTACAGCGTCGACTCCGAGCCGATGTACTCGCCGCGCGTGGCGAGCGCCGGAACAATCTGCTTCGGCGACTGGTCCCGAAACTCGGGGGCCGTCATCACGGCGATGGCCTTCTGGCGCTCGGCCTCGGACAGCTTGTTGGTAGGCACGTGGTTCGGACCGCGACGGAGATCCTCGTCGTTGTTGCCCCAACGCTCGACGGTACGCACGGCCAGGCCCATCACCTCGCAGGCTCGCCAACGACGAGCGCCTGCATCGACCGCCTCCTGGAGCAGGGTGCGGATCACTTGTCGCTCTTCGGGTCGGTGTCGTCGTCCTCGTCCCCCCAGATTGCCTGGACTTTTTTTTGGAGCACGAGCAGCGCGGCCGTCTCGGCGAGTGCCTTGTCCTTGCGCAGGATCTCCCGCTCGAGCTGACGAATCTTCTTGGTCTCAGCAGCCGCGGCCTCGCGCTCAGCGCGACGATTCGGCGGACGCATCGCCGCCACTGCGCCTTCCGTCACCTGCTTTCTCCACTCGTCGAGTTGCGCCTCGTGCACACCTCTCTGACGAAGAAGCGCGCCGAGCTCGGCGCTGGGAATGGCCGCGGCCTCCATCACGAAGGCGACCTTCTCCTCGGGAGACCAGTCCTCCGCACGCTTCGTAGGCTCGTCGTTGGTCAGGCTCATCTTCGGGGGAATCGTAGCTGCCTGCTTGAGCCAGCGCGACAGCGTGCCTTGGGCGATGCCAACCTCCGACGACAATGCGTTAGCGCTCATCGCGCGTGGGCCGCTCAACTTCTGGACCATTCGATTTCGGAACTGTTGCGAATACGGAATCACAGAGACCTCGTGCCCCTTGCACGATCTTCGTCGGCGGCCGTCAGGCCACCAGCGTCATGCGACAACTACCCTGGCACATGGGGGAACACGGCGAACTGACCGTCGGTCGTTCGATGAATGTCGAACTCGACGATATCGGCGCCGGTGTCAAACGCCGCCCGCATCGACGAGATGGTGTTCTCGAGAAGCGAATGTTCCGATAGATCGATGCTCGCCGTGCACGTGTAAAGGTCGACACTGCCGTGAAGGATCTGTGCAACGCCCCGATGTGCGAGCAGCGTGAGCTTGCCGCGATAACCCGACCAGCAAGAGGCGTTGATCAACGCGGCCACGCCGATCCCCGAGACCAGGGTCAACACGATTCGGAGGATCCAGCGAAAAAACGTGCACAGGTGCATACTCATCGGGGATCGGGACGCCTAGACGCCCGCGGATCATCCCTGCGAACGGTCGCTACCGCTTCTTGCCTTCGCTCTCGGGCTACTACTGCCCTGTTTCACGCCCTCAATGCCGGCACGGTACGTCCAATGCCGATGACTTCGCGTGCCCGCTCTTCACTGGACGCGGGATAACAAGCTCTCGTCGGACTCCCAGGAGTTGAGAAAGGGGCCGGACCCCTTCCTCCCCTTCCTCCCGTTCGCGCCGAGCACAACGGCGAGTTGGGGGCCTGAGCGAACTGTCTCAAGGAGTTGAGACCCCTTCCTCCCAAGTTGAGAAAGGGGCCGGACCCCTTCACGCCGTCAGCGCGGGCCGGCGGCGCGAACTTCGGCCGAGGCCTGCGCCTCGTACTTCTTGAAGTTCTCGCGGAACAGCGAGGCGACCTTCTTGGCCTTCTCGTCGTACGCGGCCTTGTCAGCCCACGTGTTGCGCGGAGACAGCATCTCGGACGGAACCTCGGGGCACGCGGTCGGGACCTGGAGACCGAAGACCGGATCCTCGATGGTCGCGACGTCGGCGAGGGCGCCCGAGTGGATGGCGTCGATGATCGCGCGCGTGTACTTCAGCTTGATCCGCGAGCCGACGCCGTAGGCGCCGCCCGACCAGCCGGTGTTGACGAGCCAGGTCTGCGCACCGTGCTTGCGCAGCTTCTCCGCGAGGAGCTCGGCGTACTTCGTGGGATGCCAGACGAGGAACGGACCGCCGAAGCATGCGGAGAACGTCGGCTCGGGATCCTTCACGCCCTGCTCGGTACCGGCGACCTTCGCCGTGT
>JACCQV010001120.1 GCA_013813945.1 Deltaproteobacteria bacterium
CGTCGGCACGCCGGGCGCCTCGGTCGTGGGTCCGAACAGGAGTCGCTGGGTCGCTGTCCCCGGCGGCTCGACCACACTCATCTGATCGAGAACCGTGTTGCCGGCGCCGACCTGTGTCGACGTTCGCCCGGTGACCGAGACGGCCGCCACGTCGCCGCTGATGTCGACAATCGCGTACGCATCGACGTCCGTCGTGATGCCGGCTGCGGCAGCGCGGACGCCCAGATCGACCGTGAGCCCGCGCGCCGTGCCGGTCAGGTCCGCGCCGCACGGATCACACACCGCGGCGGTGGGCCCCGTCATCAGATCTCCGCTGTCCGTGTAGACCCGCACGTCGACACGCGCCGCCGTGGGTGCCGTCATCCGGCCGTAGACGATCTGGACGGTCGAGGTGACCGGGTTCGCGCTCCCTGGTGCGCTCAGCCGCAGGCGCGGCACAGCGAACCGCCGCATCGTGCGGACCGTCACCGTATACGCCTGGGTCGTCGCGTCAGCCGCGGTCACGAGGTAGGTCACCGGGTTCGTGAAATCGTTCGGCGTGATGCCGCTGGCTTGGGCCGTGACACCGACGGTCACACCCGCACCGGTCGTCGAGAACGTCGCGACCAGTGCTCCGAGATCGGTCCCGGGAGGAACGTTCGCCGTGATCGATGTTCCAGTGATGGTCGCGATCACGTCGATCGGCAGCGCGGGATTCGTGGTGTCTCGGAACGAGAACGCCGTGATGTCCTTTGCGGGGCTCGCCGCGACAGAGACCGTGACGGTGTAGATCTGCGTGGTGGTGTCGCCCGCCGTCACCACGTACGACACGGGACTCGTGAAGTTGTTCGGCGTGACTCCGCTCGCCTGTGTCGTCGTGCCGACACGGACCGACGCAGCGGCGGAGGTGAAGGTCGCGACGAGGGCCGAGCGATCGGTTCCGAACGGCACCGTGGCCATGATCGAGGTGCCGGTGATCGTCGCGGTGACGTCGGCCGACAGCGCAGGGTTGGTGGCGTCCTGGAACGTGAACACGTCGATGGTCTTCGCCGTGTTCGCCGCTTGCACGATCGTGACGTTGTACGTCTTGGTCGAGGTGTCGGCGGCGGTGACGGTGTAGACGACACTGTTCGTGAAGTCGTTCGTCGTGATGCCGCTGGTCTGCGGGATCACGCCGACCGAGACGCTCGAGCCGGTGTGCGAAAACGTCGCGACCAGCGCCGACCGGTCCGTGCCGAACGGGACCGTCGCGGTGATCGCGGTGCCGTTGATCGTGGCGGTGATATCGGCCGACAGCGCCGGATTGCTGCTGTCGAGCAGCGCGTACGCCGTGATGTCCTTCGCGCTGCCAAGCGCGACGGTGACGGTCACCGTGTACGTCTTCGTCAAGGTGTCTCCGCCGGTGACGACGTACATCCGTGGGCTCGCGAAGTCGTTCGCGGTGACCTCGCTGACCTGAGGTGTCGCGCCGATCGCGACCGCCACGCCCGTATGCGAGAACGTCGCGACGAGTGCAGAGACGTTCGTTCCGGTAGGCACCGTCACGGCGATCGAGGTGCCGTTGATCGTGGCGGTCACGTCGGCGGTCAGCGCAGCGTTGTTCGCAGACCTGAACGAGAAGCTCGTGATGTCCTTCTGCTCAGCCGATACGATCATCACCGTCACGGTGTACGTGCGGGCGGAGCCATCCGCTGCGGTCACGACATAGGACACCGGAGACGCGAAGTCGTTCGCGCTCGTGCCGCTGACCTGGACCGCTCCGCCGACCGTGACGGTCGGTCCCGTCGTGGTGAAGGTCGCGACCAGCGCGGTCACGTCGGTGCCGAACGGCACCGTCACGGCGATCGCCGTACCGTTGATGGTCGCGGTGACATCGGCGGCGAGCGCGGTGTTCGACGCATCGAGAAACGCGAAGGCGGTGAGGTCCTTTGCCGGGCTCGGTGCAACGGTGACCGTGATGACGTACGCCCGCGTTCCGCCGTCAGCCGCCGTCACGGTGTAGGTCACGGGCGAGGTGAAGTTGTTCGGCGTGAGCCCGGACTCCTGCACGGTCCCGCCAACGGTGACCGTCGCTCCGCCATGGACGAACGTGGCGACGAGCGCGGTGACGTTCGTACCGAAGGGCACCGTGGCAGCGATCAGGTTGCCGTTGATCGTCGCAAGTGCATCTGCAGAGAGATCCACATTGGTTGCGTCGTGGAACACGAACGAGGTGAGCTCCTTGCTCATCGATGGTTCGCTCTGCACCACCACGGCATAGTCATGCGTCGTCAGGTTTTCCGCGATCACTCGGTAGGTCACGGGGCCCGTGAAATCGACGACGCTCTCCCCACTGATCTGCGCAACACCATTCGCGACCACCTTGGTGCCGTCGGTCGTGAAGGTGGGGACGAGCGCGGTGAGATCGGTGCCCGCAGGGACGACGAGGTTGATCGAGTCCTCGCCGATCACGGCGTTCTCGCTGCCAATCGAGAACGTCAGGAAGTCGTTGGTCCCGGACAGATCGCTCCCACAGCCGACCGCCGAGAGGACAAGCATCGACACCAGCACGACCCAGGTCTTGCGCATCCGCCGAACCTATCAAGGAACGGGGGCACGCTCGACGGTGTAACCAGCCTTCGCGAGGAGCGCCGGCAAACCCTGATCGCCGATCAGGTGGCCGAGCCCGACGGCGATGAAGCCTCCACCGTCGGCGGCGAAGCTCTCGATCGCAGGCAACCAGCGCCGGTTGCGCGCCCACAGCATGGACTCGGCCGTGCGAGGGATCACCAGCATCGGTTCGAGCGCTGCGAGATCGCCTTCGGCGTACGCCGTGAGCAAGCCGGTGTACGCGCAGCTCAGCGTTTTCCGGGTGCGGATCGCCTGCGTGAGATCAGCGATCGTGACCACGCGATCGAGCGCACGAATCTGGTCCTCCGCGGTTTCGAGACCGCTGATCGATTGCCGGTGCTGGCGTGCGGTTCGCGCGAGCCCGACGTCCATCGATTCGGTCTTCGGTGCCGACGTACGGTTGAGCAGGATCAGGGCGTACCAGGGGCGCGCGCGGCGCAGATCGTCCTCGCGAATCTTGCCGCGCAAGGCATTGCGAAGATCCCACCAGTCATCCGCCGATAGCTGCTGATCGATTCCAGGGCCACGCTCGATCCGGGAAAGCTCGCGCATCGCGTCCTTGTCGGGCTCGGCATCCCCGAGCTCCGACGCGAACCGCTTCGATGTGGCGAGTGCTACGAGTACGGACGGTTGCACCGCCGCCAGGCCGGCGTCATGGATCGTCCCGTACAGCCAGACCGTCGCTCCGCCGTCCTTGCTCACCCGCCAGAGCAGGGGGGCACCGCTCGGTGCGACGGCCGGCGCGACCGGGCACGGCGCGGACTTCGCGGCACATGCGCACACGGCGAGAAGCGCGATCCAGCGCAGCATCCGGGACAGGGTGCAATTCTTCGGCGTTACCACGCAAGATCCTGTTGCCGTTCGGCGGCAGGCCAGGTACGGCATGGCGTGGCCAAGGCGACCCAGACCGAGACCGAGACCGAGACCGACGCAGACGCTCTGACTCCCGAACAGGCACCCGCGGCCCAGGTCGGCGGGATCAAGCGGAAGAACCTGATCATCATCGGGGTGATCGCGCTCGCGGTGTGGGCCTTCGCGATCCAGACCGGCAGCACGATCCTGATGATCATCGTCGGCGTCTTGACGCTGGTCATGATCGGCGTCCTGATCTGGGCGTTCCGCACGCTGCGCAAACAGCGCGGACTCGTCAATCTGCTCCAGGGCGCGACCTCGTCACCCGAGGCCCGGCGCGATGCTCTCAGCAAGCTCTCGGAGGGCAAGGACGCCAACGCACCGATCAACGTGTTCGCACGTGCGCAGCTCCTCGCTCAGGACGATCCCAAGGCCGCGCTCGAGATGCTCAACCGTGTCGAGCTGAGCAAGTTCCCGCCCGCGATGCAGGACGATGTCTCCTTGTTGAAGACGCAGCTCTACCTCGGCATGGGGCGGACCGCCGATGCATCGAAGGCCGCAGACTCGATCAACCTCGACAATCCCGAGCGCAAGGAGATCCGCGCGATGGCGGCGGCGATCGTCGCCGAGGCGTGGGCGCGTACGGGCAAGCCGAAGGAAGCGCTCGCGCTCCTCGATACGATCGAGCTGCCCAAGAAGGACGGCCCGCAGATCCTCGTGCAGATGAAGGTCGCGCGTGTGTTCGCGAAGTTCGCCTCGAACCAGCGCGGCCCGGCTCGCCAGGAGCTGACCGCGCTCGCCGCCGAGGACGTCAACAACCTCGGTCGGTTTCTGTCGCCGCAGTTCCGCGTGCACCCCGAGCTGCAGAAGCTCGCCCGCCAGGTTCTCGAATCGCATCCCGGCGCCCGCAAGATGGCCAAGGGCCAGTCGAAGCAGATGCGCCGGGGCTAGACCGTGTAGGCTGATCCCGTGAGGGAACGCGCGCTGATCACGAGCTTTCCCAGCGCGCGCTTCGCGATCCGGCCGGCCGCGGTGAACGATGCCGTGGAGATCGCGCATGTTCAGACGAGCAGCTGGCAGACCAGCTATCGCGGGATCCTTCCCGATTCGATTCTCGACACGATGAACGCGGCGCGCCGCGTATCGATGCGGCGCGAGATCCTGCTCGACGGCGATGCGCTCAACCTGGTCGCGTATGACTCGACCCACCGCGACCTCGTCGGCTTCTGCAATGCGGGACCGAGCCGGCGCGAGGGGACCGCCGTGGGCGAGCTCTACGAGATCTACATCGTTGATCGCGCGAAGCGATTCGGCCTCGGCCGCGACATGTTCGAGAGCGTCACCGACTGGTGCCGCGCGAATCGGATGTCCAGGATGATCGTCTGGGTGCTCGAGAAGAACCAGCACGCGCGCAGGTTCTACGAGTCGATGGGCGGCCGCGCGGGAGCGCGCATGAGCTCGACGGTGCGCGGGTATCCAGTCGTCGAGCTGTCGTATCTATGGGACCGGCTCTGACCGAGCCTGGGATCACGACTCTTCCGCCGGTGCGATCGACGGTTCCTCGCGAGCATTGGCCTGCGGATCCCGGGCGGGCACGTCCGGCGCCTGATCGTCAGCCGGACCGTTTCCTGACAGCCCCTTTCCATCTAGCGTGCTCCGCCAGCGCCGGAAGAATCGATAGCCAGCCTTCGCGCCTGCAACCACGCTGTCGAGGTGCTGTTGCTGTCTGCGCGCACGAGCGAGGCCCCGCACGAAACTGGCCCACATCTCGCCACTGCCGGACGCGTAGCACTTGAGGAACGTGGCGCCGAACGCGGCCTCACCCGGCAAGGTCGAAGCGAGATGGCGGAACAAGCTCGGAAAGGTCTGCGCGTTGCGCTCGACGACGTACGCCCAGCCGAGCGCTGTGTACACATCTTCGAACCACGGAATCCACATGCATTGGGGCAGTGATTGGATCTCGATGAGCTTCATGCCCGAGGCCTGAAGATCATGCTCGAGCAGCAGCCGCTTGCCGAACCTCCGCGGGTCGATCACGAGCTCGATCTCGGTCGTGTCCAGCACGCTGCGCTCGAGCGGCGCGATGAACCCGTACCAGCGCCCCAGAAACCGGTGGTACTCCGCCGGGGTTGCCACCTGATAGAACGAAGCGAGCTCCGCTTCCGACTCCGCCCGGAGGGGAAGGGTCTCCTCGTCGAGGAGGTTTTCAATTGCTCGCGCCAAGCTGCTGGTTGGATGCAGCTCACGTGCCCACCAGGAGATTTCCCTAATTCAAGGTAACGTCGGGTGACGCCGCACGATATCCACGTGCGCGCCTGTCTCGCTGCGCTCCGAAACGACAATGGCCCCGGCGGGGAATGCCGGGGCCGCGTGCGTTCAGAGCGGGAGTGCTATTCGCGCGTCAGACAGAGCTTCGACGCGTTGAACCCGGTCTCGTCGATGCCGTAGACCCAGATCGCGCCGTTCACGAACGCGAGCTCGTAGGCGTCCTGCATCGGCCGCATGCCTTCGATCGCGGTCGAGACCAGGTTGTTCTTGTCGTCGAGGTAGCCGACAACGATGTCATTGTGGATGTTCGTGTAGCTGACCCAGTAGCGCGCTCCGTCGAACACGATCCGGGGCGCGGTGCCACCCGGGGCGAGCATCAGCTGGTTCGCGATCTCGTTGTGCGAGCTGACTTCGATGTTCGACAGCAGGATGTCCCCGCCGTCCTGATACACGAGCTGGCCAGCGCGGCTGCCGTAGTCGGCAGCGACGCGAGCGTTGGTACAGGGGAATGACTGCTCGGAGTGGATGCCGGACGCCACGCGCTGGAGGTGACAGCCGGTCGCCGTGGTCCACGCGACCATCGCGTCATTGCCGTACGCTGTGGTTGTCATTCCCGTCGGAACGCTGCGCGCGAGCAGCTCGCTTCCGACAGACGCCCACTGGCTATCGAACGTGCTCAGCACCATGCCGGTGGCGCCACCGGTTGCGGTGATGCGCTCGCCGCGCGCGTGCATGATGGTCGAGTCGCCGACGTAGCTACCCGCCACGCTCGCGAGCGCGCGGAAGTCGCCGAGATCGTCGCGCACGACATTGACGGCGACGTTGCTGCCGTCGACCAGGCCGACGATCACGCGACCGTCAGTCACGGTCGCCGAGACGCCCGTGAAGTTGCCGCCGATGATCTTGGTTCCCGTCGGGTCGCCCATGATCAGGCCGCGCCCATCCACCAGGAAGCCGCGCAGATCGCCACCGGACTTCGGTACGGCGAACACGGCGGCGCCATGCGTCATCGGGACGACAGCGACATCGGAGTCCTTCGCCTCGACGAGGGCTTCGGGCCACGCGCGCGACGCACAGACCCCGGGAATCAAGCGCGGGATGATGCCGTCGTCCTCGACGCCGGCGGTCAGGTCACCGTTCTCGGTGGCAGGGTCGGATGGCTCGGCGAGGTTGTCGCCGCATCCAGTTATCAGGGCTAGTGAGATGGCGAAGAAAGACCGCATTACCCCACTATCGATCGGATTTGGTTTCTGATGGAAGTGGTGGAGTACACAAACGTTATTTTTTGTTGCTCGCACAGCTGACTACATTCTTTCATCCACTCGCAGGTGCGTCGAGAAAACGGCGAAGTCCGCGCAGACCGCCGCTGGCAGCAGCGGTGAGTCTGTAAGACCTTCAATAACCCCCATGTGGTTGCGGCAATCACAGCAAGCATTGCCGACAACACATCACGCACACGAGGGGCAAAATTCCCCGACGATCTTGCGGCGCGAATTCAGCCAATGAAGAACATCTTTCGTCTCGCGATCGTGTTGTCTGTGGCTGGTGGCGCATTCGTCACCGGTGTCGCGGTGGGTCAGGCGCCCAAGGGCGTCAAGTTCGTCGAGCGCTCGGAGGTCCAGATGAATGACCTCGGCGGTCCGTCGATCGGTAACCTGACTGGCGATTACAAGAAGGGCGCGTGGACCGGCCTGTTCAGCACGCCAGCTGGCTTCACGTCGCCGATCCATACGCACACGGGCGCGTACGAGGCGATCCAGCTCGAAGGCACGACCCGCCACTGGCTCGAGGGCGAGGACGGCACGAAGGCGAAGAAGATGACGCCGGGCTCGTACTGGTCGATGCCAGGCAAGCTGAAGCACTACTCGGCGTGCGATCCCGGACCGAAGTGCACGCTCATCGTGATCTCGAAGTCGAAGTTCGACTTCAAGGATGCGACTCCGAAGGACGCGGCGAAGCCCGCAGGCGCGGGCAGCGCAGCAGGTAGCGCGGCAAAGCCGGCAGGCGCCGCACCGAAGAAGTAGTCCGTCGCGGACGACTGCTCAGTGCTCGAGGAACGCCTCGGCCGGGTCGCGTCGTGCCGCCGC
>JACCQV010001148.1 GCA_013813945.1 Deltaproteobacteria bacterium
GAACCGGCTGATGAACCGGGCCTTGTCGAGGATGTCGTCGACGGGATAGGCGCAGAAGTAGAAGACGCTGTCCTTTTGTCGGATCTGGGTAGCCAGCACGTTGCCAGCTTAGCCCAGCCTCAGGGCCGGCGGAGTTGCCAGGGCCAGGCGAGTACATCGTCGCCGACCTTGGTCGCGTTCGTCTGTTCGTCGAGCCAGGCGTGAAAGTCCGCCGACGTCGTCGGCAAGGTCCACATCATGAGAGTGCCGTGCGTCCCCTGGACGACGCGTCGCGATGACGGGGCGATCGCCGTCATGGGGACTGGGGGGAACAGCAATGGAAGCGTCCACCGGCTCGTCGACGCGAGATCGACGACGGTGATCTGCAGGCCATTGCCGGTCGCGATCAACGTCTTGCCATCGATGCTGACGACGGGTGGGTACTGGCCTCCGCTGAGCAAGCGCGTCGGCTTTGCATCGGGGGCGATCGCGAGGACGTAGACCTCGTTGTTCGACAATGTGACGAGGACGCGACCGCCGACACCGTGCGCCACGGATCGGATCGCCTTGTCGAAGCGCGCGATCTCGACGATGTGCTGATCCCACAGCAGCAGGCGGTCATCGCGGGCAACGAGCACACGACCACCGGGCTCGCTGCTCAGGAAGCTTCCCCCGCCGGTCGCGACGGTGGTGCGCTCGATCGTGTTCGTCGTCAAATTTCCGCGCACCAGCTCGCCCTTGTCACTGAGTGCGGCGAACTGCAATGATCCATGACCGACGCTCGAGATCACGTGGCCATCGAGCTTCACCACCTCGCGCGGCTGCGCGGTGCCGATCTTCGCGAACACCCGACCATCGGCGCCGAACACGACGGCATCACCGGGCACGAGGCTGGCCCACGAGTGAACGCCCTGCGCGATCTCCTCGGGTGGGGCTCCGCGCTTGAACTGGATCAACCGGCTCGCGGTGCCTGCATCGTCGGTCATCAGCACCCGACCCGAACCGAAAGCGCGCAGGAACGGGATGCCTCGGATGGTGGCGGCGATCGGCTCGAGCGCACCGGTGCCGACGTCGGCCCACGACCACCGCGCCCCCATCTGCCACAGCAGCATCGTGTCGTCGTCCGCGAACACCGCCTGACTTCCACCCGTATCGGGTATCCGACGCGGCACAACGGTCGCGAGATCGGTGACCAGGATCTCGCCATGACCGACGACGACCACGCGCGAGTGTTTCGGACGGGTCGCGACCCGCGCGTACGAGATCGGAGCTGGCAGATTCAACGTGAAGCTCGTCGCGCCGCCGATGACCTGGAGCTTGCCGTTGAACGTCGGAAACAGCATCAGATCATCGCCGACCTCGCTCATGCGGTTCATGAACTGGTCGATGCGCGCCCGGATCGAGCTCCGGCCCTCGTACCAACCGATCACGTCCCCGCCGGCCGTGTACATCATCAGCTGACGACCGCGGTAGCTGAAGTCGATCGCGAGCGGCATCGGCTTGATCGGGAACTCGAGCTCCGTGCACGCTGGCTTCGGATCCAGCCTGCACTCCACGAACTTCGTGCGCGTGGAGACCGCGAACGTGCGGTAGCGCGAGGTCACGCCCCGCGCGTTCTCGCCGTCCACGCGGATCAGCTCCTTGCCTGTGGCGTCGATCGCCACGACCGTGGTGTCGTCGCCGATGAGCCCCCACGTTCCGTCCGATGCGATCGCGATCGTCGTGGTCTTGCGGCCGGCCCACAACGGCGTCAGTGCGCCGGTCTCGATGTCGATCCATGATGCGGCGCCGGCGTGGTCGTAGCCGATCGCATGCGCACCAGCCTCGCTGGTGATCATGTGGTCGAACCGGTGCTGCGAGAGCGCCGTCGCCTGATTCGCACCCGGCTCGAGCAGCTCTGGCGGCAGCTCGTCGCCGTACACGAGCACCCGGCCACGCGACGCCCACTGCGCGACGAGGCGTGTCGCATACGGGCGCGCGATCACGAGCCTGCGGCGATCGAGATCCCAGACGCGGACGATGTTGTCGCGGGACACCTGAAGGAGTTGCTTGCCGTCGGGCGACAGCTCGACTCGGGTGGTCATCACGTCGGTGCTCTGCATCGCCCACCACACGCCGCGAGCGACCGCGGCCTGACCGATCGCGCGCGCCTCGGGCAACCGTACCGAGGTCGCGGGAAGCTGCTTGAGCACAGCGAGGGCCTCGGTGGGGTTCGCGTCGACGAGGGAGCGCGCCTGGGTCAACATCAGTGCGTCGTTGCGCTCGGCGAGCGAGTCGCGTGCGCGCTCGGCTGCGCGCTTGTCTTCGAG
>JACCQV010001166.1 GCA_013813945.1 Deltaproteobacteria bacterium
CGCCTACGCAGACGCCTACGCCTACGCCTACGAGGTCAACACAAGCGATCCCTGGGGTTAGACGGGCGGCAACGACGGATCTTCGGCCTTCTTCGGGAACCGGAAGATCAGATCCATCTGCGGACCCTTGGTGCCCTTGCTGTGATCGCCGCGATCCTTGGGGCTGACGCCCGTCGGAACAACCCACGGGATGTCGGGATTCGGGTAGCCCTTGGCACCCTCGTACATGAAGCGCGACCACAGCGGCACCGTGGTCATGTACGCGGCGTCGAACTTGCCGAGCGCGCGCTCCTTCTTGTCGTCACCCATCCACACCAGCGTCGTGAACTTCGAGGTGTACGCGATGAACATCGTGTCGTGCGTATCACTCGACGTTCCCGTCTTGCCGGCGGCCTTGATCTGGGTCGCTCGCAGCACGTTGGCGAACCCGTAGATCACCTCGTGCGCGAGGAGCCGCGTCATCAGGAACGCGGTGCGCGGCGGGATTGCCTGGGGAGCCGCGATGCCCGCGAGTGCCGCGATCCGATCGAAGCGGTCCGCGCCGGTGAGCTGCGGATCATCCATCAGCGTGTTGTCCTCGACGGTGTTGCCGTCGCGATCGACGATCCGTCGCACGTAGACCCAGTTCTTCTCCTTGCCGTCGGGTCGCGGCCACCACGAGCCGTTGCGTGCGAACACGGTGTAGGCGCGCGCCATCTCGTCGAGCTTGGAGCACGAGGCACCGAGCGCGAGCGCGTCGTCGGCGAAGATCTTGGTGGTGAAGCCGAGGCGGCGCGCCCAGTCCTCGACGTTCTTCGCGCCGAGCCGCTTGAACAGATCGACCGACGGGATGTTCTTCGAGAACACGAGCGCGTACTCGAGGGTGACGTCGCCATCGAGCGTGCCGCCGAGGTTCTCGACCGCCCACTCCTCGCCGGTGATCGGATCGATGATCTTCGGCGGGACGTCGTTGAGAATTGTGTCGAAGCCGTAGCCCTGGTCGAGACCGAGCGCGTAGTAGATCGGCTTGTAGGTCGAGCCCGGCTGGCGGCACGCCTGAACGGCGCGGTTGAACACCGAGCGGTCGTAGTCGTGGCCACCGACCATCGTGACGACGTGCGCGTTGTGGTGATCGGCGGTGAAGATCGTCGCCTGCGGATGCGGCACCTGCTCGAGCGCGACGACGTCGGGGTGCTTCTCGTCCCACTCGTGCTCGTCCTCGCTGACGCGCCACGCCGGGTTCTTGGTATCTGGTAGCGCCCAGTCGCGGTAGCGGCCGCGGCTGCGGATCTCGCGCTTGACCCACACGACGTAGCCGGGCTTGAGCACGCTGTTCGCACTCTCGACCGCGATGTCGTTCTCCGCGTTTCCGGCCTGCCACTTCGACGCCCACCGCAGATTGCGTGATGGGAGCTTGAGCTTGCGATCCCCGATGATGACGTCGGCACCGTCACCGCTCACCTTGTCGACGACCGCGAGGTAGCGCTTGCCGGGGACCAGCGGCTCGGTGCCGTACAGTGCCTTCTGGCGCTCGCGGAACTTGTCACGAGCAGCGCCGTCGAGCCGCCACTCGGGCCCGCGCCAGCCCTGGCGCTTGTCCTGGTGGCGCGCACCGAAGTCGGTGTTCTCGTACGCCGTCGCTTCCCATGTTGGCTCGGCCGCGGTCTCGATGCGGAGGCCCCGCTGGAACAGCGCCTCCTCGCCGTACGTCTTGTTGACGTACCCACGGACCCATTCCGAGTAGTACGGCATGCGATCGGGGAACACGTCGCGGTACAGGTCGAGCTTGATCGGCTCCTGCTTCGCGGCCGCGACCTGCTCGGCGGTCACGAGCCCGTAGCCCGCCATCTTGTCGAGCACGATGTTGCGCCGCTCGATCGCGACCTTCGGGCGGTGGATCGGCGAGTACGCCGTGGGTGCCTTCGCGAGCCCGGCGAGCAGCGCGGACTCCGCGAGGGTGAGCTCGTCGAGGTTCTTCTGGAAGTAGCGCTGCGCCGCGCCACCCACACCCCACGCGCCGGCACCGAGATAGATGTGATTGAGGTAGACCGAGAGGATCGCGTTCTTCGAGTACATCGCCTCGAGCCGGCGGGCGATGACCGCTTCCTTGCCCTTGCGCGAGAGCGACTTCTCGCCGCCGAGGAACTGCTTGGCGACCTGCTGCGTGATCGTCGATCCGCCCTGAGCGAAGTCGCGCGCCGTGATGTTCGCCCACACCGCGCGGGCGATCCCCTTGAAGTACAGGCCGCGGTGTCCGTAGAAGTCGTGATCCTCGACCGCGAGGAACGCGTTGACGAGGTTCTTTGGCATCCGCTCGAAAGGTACGAGCTGGCGCCACTCCTTCGCGAACTCGCCGAGCAGCGTTCCGTCCGCCGCATACATCCGTGACACCGACGGCGCGACCTTCGAGTAGCGCGTCAGGTCCGGCACCGGAGGCGCATTGATCGAGAAATATCCGTACACGATGAAGCCGCTGAGCCCGATCACCGCGATCACCACGAGCATCGCGAAGCCGTACAGCTTCGCGACCCAGTACGCGACGCCGCCGTCGGCGCGGTTCGTCACCGTCACGCGCGTACGATCCGCGCCGGACACCCTTTCGGCGGGGTCGCTGACCCGCACCTTGCGGCTGAGCACCAGGCCACCGAAGACCGCGAGCACCGCACCGATCAGCATCATCACCATGCCGATCGCGTGCCCGAGCCCCGTCAGGCCACCTCCGACGCCCGCCCCCTTCGAGTCACTCGACCAGAGCACGAGGC